>CALDGT010000844.1 GCA_937942935.1 uncultured Chloroflexota bacterium
AGGCGTCCCGCCTTGTAGGGACGCGATTAATCACGTCCGTACAGCCAGTACATCCCTCAAAATAGGCAAAATTGTACTGGCTGACTAGCACGCAGTGCGTATGTCAGCCACCAGATACCCCACGAGGGTGCGTCCGCAGTGGACGCGCAGAAGCGCGTCCGTACACAGGTATGAAATGAATATTATCGTAGGGTGGGTACTAGGGCGCGTGCGCCCGTATGTCCCACCGAAAATGCGCCATCGGTGCGTATATCCCACCGCAAAGAAGAAAATATATTTGGCAAACGGGGGGACATACGCTTTGCTAGTCCCCCCCTACGATTCCAATTATTTTTAGGGATAAAAAAGAATCCGCCTGTGCGATTCTGCCCGTTTTTAGGGGGTGATAAAAATCGGTAATTTGCCAAATTTCCCCGCATAAAACAGGCAATGGGTAGGGTGGGTACTAGGGCGCGTGCGCCCGTATGTCCCACCGAAAATGCGCCATCGGTGCGTATATCCCACCGCAAAGAAGAAAATATATTTGGCAAACGGGGGGACATACGCTTTGCTAGTCCCCCCCTACGATTCCAATTATTTTTAGGGATAAAAAAGAATCCGCCTGTGCGATTCTGCCCGTTTTTAGGGGGTGACTGCCTTGTCGCGCAAGCCACGTCGCGCAAATTTAACGGCTTCTTCTACAATCGGCGGAATCAATCCCAAGCCAAACAGGATGGGCAACAAGTCACTATCCACTGGCACCATGCCAATATCCAGCACATAAATTGCCGCCACCGAAATGCCAACCGTCACCACCGCCGCGATTAAGCTCCACTTGTTGGTAAAAAATCCGATTTCCCAAATGTTAAAGCTCAGGCTACGGGCGGTGAAGGCGCTCCGCAAAATCTTTTGTGTCATGAACAAAATAAAAATGGATGTGCGTTGAATAGCGAGGCGGGTTTCATCATCTACGCGCAACGTTTTCACATATTCGCCCATAAAATAAAACACAATCGCCATCAAAATCGTGACCAAAACACTTTGCAAGCCGATGCTCCACCACATATAGCGGGTGATGACCGCCTCATCCGATTTGCGCGGGGGTTGGTTCATCACATTCTTTTCTTCTTTTTCGGTGGCGAGGGCAATGCTCAACCAAGAATCGCCGAGCAGGTTAATGACCAGCAATTGCAATGCGGTGAGGGGAATTGACCATCCCGCCAACGCCGCCACGATGAATAAGCCCACTTCTGCGCCATTGGTGCTGAGGAGGGCGTGGGTATAGAGGCGGGCGCGATAGAGAATTGTCCGACCAACGCGCACCGCGCTGGCGATGGCGCTATATGTGCCTGTCAAAATCACATCGCTCACATTTTTAGCGAGGTCTGCGCCGTTGACCATCGCAATCCCGACATTCGCTTGTTTGAGGGCGGCGGCATCGTTCACCCCATCCCCGACCATCGCGGTGATTGCGCCCTTGCGTTGCAATGCCTGAATGATGACGACTTTATCTTCTGGGGTGACACGCGCAAACACATTCGACTCGACCAAACGGGTGAGTTGATGGTCATCGAAATAGGCGGTCACATCATGACGGAGTTTTTTCTTGTCGTCATCGGTCATGCTCGGATTTTTGGCGATTTCGGCTTCAATTTTGGCTTTTGCCTCATCAATCCACGCATGAAGCGCCACACCTTGCACCGCATATTCTTCGGTGGCATCTTGTGGTGCGAGTCCGACTTGTTTGGCAATCGAGACCGCCGTATCGGGGCGG
>CALDGT010000845.1 GCA_937942935.1 uncultured Chloroflexota bacterium
TAGGTATTGGGAAAAATTTAGGATTTTGTGTAACATCTTGATTTAGGATAGAATCAAGATATAAATATCGCTTAGAAAATGGGCGATACAATGAATGTCGAATCTTTTTAGGGTCAAAATCGGTGAATCTGCCCCGTCTCACATCGGCTTTTAAGTCTCGACTCCAACTAATTTTTTTGTCATCATACGTCACAAATGAATCTATATCGGGTTTTGGGCTTAATCGGCTATATCGAAACACATGGTCATTATATACATCAATCATGCGTTTCACATTCTCGCTCAAAACAGATTGATTAAAATTGTAAACCCAATTATCACGATTTGTTTGCACACCAATGCTATAAGTCTCGAAAATAGCTTGCCCTTTGCCCCGTTTCGCTTCTTTTGTCCCTATCGGCAGGAAGGTCTCAAATTCATCTGCCATACCATTACTTAGCCATACATATTTTTTAGTCGGTGTAATTGGTTGCCATGCAACATTCGCCACTTTTTCTAGGCGGGCTAATTCATCATATTTTTGTCCTCTGCGCCACCATTCATCCATCCGCGCATAAAAAATTTGTCCTTTTCGGGCTTCTCCATTTTCTTTTTTGCGGATTAAAAAGGTGATGCACACCCCCACCTGAATCCCAAATACATTATGCGTTGTGCCAGATAGTTTTGGATTTTTTCTTATATCACCACCCAAATCTAGCACATAAATCGCATCAAAATCCCACGCCAACTGCTTCCGCATCCCATCAAACGCGATACTATCCAAAAATCCGCTGTTGGTGACAAAGGCGATTATTCCTTCATCTTTTAAGCGGTCACTTGCCCAACGAAAGGCTTTCACATACGGGTCACTCAATGCAACCCGATTGGTGGCAGTAGAGGCTTTGACATACGTCTCTTTCACCCGTCCATCTATCACCTTATATTTGCGATTTTTGTTGTTGTCATTCTCATTCACTTGCCCCACATTATAGGGCGGGTTGCCCATGATGACGGTGAGGGGGCTTTTTTGTTGGCGTTCTACCCGCGCCAAATTTTCTGGGGTAAAAAAAGAGAGTGCCGTCTGCCGTCCTTCTGCCAATTCAAACGTATCTACCAAGCAAATCCCCTCAAACGGGGCATATTCGCCCATCGCTTCGTAATAAGCATGTTCGATATTCATGCTGGCGATATAATAGGGCAACAGCATCACCTCATTGCAATGCAATTCGTGGGCGTATTTGTGGGCTAATGCCGAGCGTTTGGTGGCGCGGATTTCTTCCATCACGCGCAACATAAAATTCCCCGTCCCGACAAATGGGTCTAAGATATGCACGCCTTCATCTGCGAGTGAACGCCCAAATTGGTCTTTGAGCAATTGCTCCACACTGCGTACCATGAATTGGACAATCGGTTGTGGGGTGTATACAATGCCGTGTGTATCGGCAACCGCCACGCTGAATCCCTGAAAGAATTGCTCATAGACGGTATTGAGAAAATCTTGTTTTTCGGAATAATCTTCAATCGTCCCCGCCGTGTTTTCGATGGCGATATAAAAATGGTCTAATTTTTGCAGAAAATCTTCTCGGCTAAACGATTTGCTGATGAGCGCCTGAATGACCCTTTCTATCTCTTTGGCGATGATATTTTCGCTGGTGAATTTATCATTTTTGAATACACGCCGAAAAATGCGCTCGGTCAGGATGTGCTGAATGAGCATTTCTTCTACGGCATCTTTGCTCAGGTTGGGGTTGATGGCGGCGCGACACAAATCATGAAAATTATCGAATGCCGTTTTATATTTGCCGTTGGTTTTATACGCTTCTTCGATGATGGTATTCAACCCACTGGCAATCTCTGGCAGGCGTGGCTTAAATTCCGCGACGGCGTGTTCCCATGCCTCATGTTGGGGATTGGTATACCCAAAAAATAAGGTCAGGATGTGGATGAGGTGATGCACATTGCCTTTGTCTATCGGCACATCCAAGACCAAGCGCCCGTTCTGATACAACACGGCGCGGTCTGGCGATTGAAACAGGATGTTATCTTTGGGATACCCCCCCGCGAATTTTTTCTGGATTTCTTTATCGAGGTCGTCTTGGGTATCTTTTGCCTCCCAA
>CALDGT010000846.1 GCA_937942935.1 uncultured Chloroflexota bacterium
AAAGCCGAATGCCTTGCGTGATTTTGCAATATCACCCACACCAATGTGCCTCATCATGACATTGGATTCGTTCAATAAGAAGAGCAACAACATTTTTAAGGTATCAGAAAAATTATCTGATGGGAAACTCCCTTATCAGTACATCCAAGATACACGCCCCATCATCATCTTAGATGAGCCACAAAATATGGGTAGTGATAAGTCCCAACGGGCAATACATACCCTCAAGCCATTATTCGTTCTGCGTTATAGTGCCACACACAAAGAAAACCCCAATTTAGTGTATCGGCTCACACCATTTGAGGCATTCAGGCAAGGTTTGGTCAAGCGTATTCAAGTCGCGGGCATCACCCAAAAAGATAATGTGAATGATGTTCAGATTGACTTGCGTGAGATAAAACCAGATACACTTACGGCAATTGTCCGCACAACTGCGATGGTTGGAGGGCAATCAAGCATTAGAGATATTGAACTCGCAGATAAAACAGGTAAAAACGACTTATACCAACGCACTGGTCGTGAAGAACATCGTGGGTATGTTGTATCAGAGATAAATGCCAAAGATGGATTTATCGCATTTGAGAATGGCAAAAGATTTTATCTGGCAGATGATGGTGGGGTAGATAGCACCAAAGAAGCGATATTCCGCAGGCAAATCCGCGAGACAATTGAAGCGCACATGATACGCCAACATGAACTCCGAGAATTGGGTGTGAAAGTGTTGTCGTTATTCTTCATAGATAGGGTGGCGAATTATATCAACAACGGTATTATCAGGCGCATTTTCGATGAGGAATTTAATAAATTGAAAACACGCTTCCCATATTACGCCGATATGGAAGCCGATGAGGTGCAGGCGGCATATTTTGCACAAAAGCAAAATAAAGAGACAAAGCAAGACGAATTTGTGGATACTGTAGAGGGCAATGATAAAAAAGACCCAGATAAAGAGGCGAATAAGCGTGCTTTTGAACTCATCATGCGTGCTAAAGAACGCCTTTTGAGTTTGGAAGGTGATGCAAAAAAGGTGGCGTTTATTTTTGCCCATTCCGCCCTCAAAGAAGGGTGGGATAACCCGAATGTGTTCCAGATTTGCACGCTCAATCAGACTTTATCCGAGACAAAGAAACGTCAAGAAATTGGGCGTGGGTTGCGCCTGTGTGTAAATCAAGAGGGCGAGCGGTTGTTTGATGAAAGTGTCAATGTGCTTACTGTTATCGCCAACGAAAGTTATGCAAGCTACGTAGATAGCTTACAACGCGAGTACCGAGAAGCGGGTTATGATGAAACCCCACCTGCACCAACACAAGCCAAAAAGTCAGAAGCGAAACGTAATGATACGCATTTCAGAAGTCCTGAATTTGAGGGATTTTGGCAACGCTTGATACAACGCACCCGTTATCGCGTTCACATAGATACGGATAAACTGATTGCGGATTGTATTCATAGGCTGAATAATGCAACTTATCCAGATACAACGATTGTGGTAGAAAAGGGCGCATTCGTTCAGGTAAAAGTTACCCTCACATTGTTACAAATTCGCACAAATGATGTACAGATACAGGTAGATATACACAAGACCAATACAGATTATTCTACCAGCGCAATCGGACTTAAAGAAAAAGAAGATATTGGCAAAAGAACCAAGATAGAGTTTTTGCGCGGTCTTCAAATTGCATCTGTGCATCCCAAGTCCCGCCCTCCTTATGTGGAATTAGACAACAAGATTAATCTATATCTTAAAAAACCGTATGAGCAAACCTTCACCGAGTCAATATCAAATACGACACATGTCCAAAAGGCGGTCACAGAACGATATGCTGTCTTTGACCTTATCGGCAGGGCAGTCAAAGAAACAGACCTCACACGTCCTACATTGAATGCCATCTTTGCTGGTTTGAGTGAAAAGACCAAACGCAAAGTGCTGGATAATCCAGAAGGATTCGCCAATATTTTCATTCGCATTATCAAAGATGAATTGGCTAATCATATCGTAGCCCACTTAGAATTTGAACTAATTGGTGCTAAATCAGACTATGATATAGAAGAACTCTTCCCGCCCGAATCCAGACACCCGCAACGGGAACTTATTGAAGCTGGGGCGAATGGACTTTATGACCTTGTGCAAAAAGACTCTGATGTGGAAGAAAATTTTGTCAGAGACAGGCTTAGGGACAATGAACGTGTTCTTTTCTATTTCAAATTCCCACCTAAGTATAAGGTTGCAATGCCTCGCATCATCGGTAACTATAACCCCGATTGGGGGATTGTGTATCAAGATGAGCATGGAAGAATGTGGTTACAACTGGTGCGCGAGACAAAAGGTACTGCGGACTTGGAAAAATTACGTTTCTCAAATGAGGGACGCAAAATACGGCTGGCTCAAAAACATTTCCGAGCAATAGGCATTGATTATCGCCATATCACAGATAAAACAGATGATTGGTATTTACCAGATGATAAAGCCCAAACAAAACTTGGTGGAGTGGAGTAGAGAAAATGGTATTCGATACAATTAGACAAGACCAACAAAATGAAATATCTCAAAAAGCACGCGATATATTTCTGTCGCTCATCCAAGAGGAACAGTATATTGGCGATGTGTATTCCATCAATTATGAATCTGCCATCGTCCAAGTCCATGACCACTATCGGCAAAAAGTAGGTGGTATTCCGAGCCTGTGTTTTCTGATTGCAACCCGTATTCTGCCGAATCAAGATAATGTGGATTATACCAAAGAAGATGCGTCTATCATTTTATTACGTGTCATGGATGCAACACCCACACCGAATAGCTCAGAGGCGGAACGTATTCGCTTTGACACGGCACAAAAGACCAGTGGCGAATTCAAGCATTGGGATGAACAGGGCGCGATGGATTCGCATACGGCTCACTTACTCTCATTCGCCGCCTTAAAATGTAGTGTTATCGGCACATTCTATTTAGATACCCGCCCAGATGGGCAGGCGGACGACATTATTTTACGATTTGGTAACGACCTCTCAAATTATTATCCTAATCGTGGCTTGAAGGTGTATAAGCCGAATGAGAGGGCATTGGAGAGGATTGTGAATTATCGTGATGAACTGCGTGATGATAGGCTAAAAGATGTTTTAGTGCATGTCGGTGAGGTACGCTATGCCTCTACAAACCGCGCATTTCAAGGTGTATCCAACGTCCCTGTAGGACTTAACCCAAGTGACCTTTTGAGCCAGAAAACCGCGCTTTTTGGTATGACACGGACTGGTAAATCTAATACAACCAAAGTTATTCTGCAATCGGTTTTCAATCTACGCTTTGATGCGCTCGATGAAAAAGGCAATCCACTCCGCATTGGACAAATCGTTTTTGACCCGAATGGCGAGTACGCCAATGAGAATGTGCAAGATAACAATTCTGCCATTAAGAATGTGTGGCGACATCCACAAGGAGATGAATCGGATGTAGTCACTTATGGGATTTTGGGGCATCCTAATGACCCTAATCGCAAACTGATGCTTCTGAATTTCTATTTGGATGAAAATCTGCAAATCGGCAAAGAGATAATTGATGGGATGTTGGGGCAGGACGGCTCAAAATATATTCAGAATTTCAGACAGGTTATGTTTGAAAAGCCCGACACTAATGACCATTCTGCCACAACACGTTACAACCGTCGAGTTCTTGTCTATCGTGCATTATTAGTGAGAGCAGGGTTCAAAGCGCCAAATAATATAAAGCCACAAATCAAAGGGCTATTTAATGCTGGCTTACGGGATGCTTTAAGGGATAGCGAAAGTAAAGAGGCATCCAGCCATATTGGGGCGGCTAATATTTTGGGTAAAGATAATCCTACATGGGATGAACTTGCATCCGCATTTGATGCGTTGGAAAATTTTATGAGTACCGATGGCTATCGAGAATTTGATACAAAGTATGTTCAAAGCAGTAGTTCTGGTGAGCCGTGGGCAGATGAGGACTTCAAAAAACTTATTACTATGTTCAAGTATCCTAATGGGGTGCGCCAGCTTGGTCAAGCCAAAGCCTATCATAGCCCTG
>CALDGT010000847.1 GCA_937942935.1 uncultured Chloroflexota bacterium
CGATATATGTCCCGCCAAAGGTATCGGGTTCACCCATCGCATCTGAATAGAGTTGACGCACACCGAGTTGAACTGTTCCACCATTGTTAATCACAGCTTCTTGCACCGCTTGGATGGTAGTCGGTGGCACGCTACTCTCTACAAAAATCACGGGAATATTATTTTCGATGACAAATTCGACCATCCCCTGAATATCCCCCACCCCTGCTTCATCTTGGGTACTGATTCCCTGAATGGCAACCATCGTCCATCCAAACGCATCTCCAAAATAATTAAAGGCATCATGTGAAGTAACAATATAGCGCAATTCTTCTGGCACAAGGCTCATCGCCTCAACACCCCACACATGGAGTAACTCTAACTGTGCGATATAGGCATCTGCATTCGCCAAATAAATATCGGCATGGGCAGGGTCTAATTCTGCAAGGCGTTCAGCTAATGCAGATGTCACTAATGCCCAATTGCGTGGGTCAAACCAAAAGTGGGGGTCATCTACGACAATCCCATTAATCTCCAATTTCAAAACAAAGCCTTCATCTTCTATCGGTTGTGACAAGCGATGAATCACGACACCGCGCTCGCTGACCGATTCAAACACTTCACCAAACTGCCCTTCTAGGTGCAATCCACTATAGATAATCATATCGGCTTCGTTCATGGCTTCAATATCAGAGACAGTTGGCTTGTATAAATGAGGGTCTACACCCGCGCCCATTAATCCTGTGATTTGAATAGCATCTTCTGGGATATTTTGGGTCAATATGTGCATCAGGTCGGTGGCTTGGGTGGTGGTGGTCACAATCCGAAACGGGTCAGATTGCGCGAATGAGGAAGTCGCTGTCAAAATGAATAACAATAGGCTCAAAACTGCTATAAGGTTACTTTTTACCCTATACCGAAACTCCATTTTTAACTCCTACTCAATTATTTTTTAGTCATACCTAAAATTTAACACGCTATTTGAATTTTGTCAATTAATTTATGGTGAAAAATAAAAAAGGCACATCCGATTTGGATGTGCCTTTTTATCTGTGTGTGTTTGTGTGTTGTTTAAGGGTGTTATGCAATTTTGAATGGCATGAGGGCGACAATGATGATTGCTAAGGTAATCAATGCCGATGTAACTTGCCAAACTTTTGCTTGTACATTAACTTTGTTCATCGCTATTCCTTTCGACTGGATAACGTTCTCTATCTTCCCAATATTCGATTCCGCCTATCATCTCTTTGACAGGGCGACCCAATCGGCTTAACCTGACGGCGGCTTTGGTCGCTCCGTTGCATCCCTGTCCCCAACAATACACCACAAAAATCGTGTCATCGGGGTATTCTTTCATGCGTTCTTCCGTAATGTCATTGGTCGGGATATTCACCGCCCACGGGATATGACTACGGAGATAAGATTCACGACTACGCACATCCACCAACACAAAATTAGGCTCGCCTGTTAAAATGTCATGGTAGACATCTGATGAATCGGTTTCGTGACGTAACTTCCGACTAAAAAAGTCCAGTGCTTCATCGCTTGTGGCTGGTGGTGTCTGCAACACTTTTAAGATTGGCGCGGTCATCATCGTCCTCCAAGTTGACTGATACTTTTATTTTACGAGGAATCTAAACGGACTGTATCTGCTATTT
>CALDGT010000848.1 GCA_937942935.1 uncultured Chloroflexota bacterium
TTTCACTACAAGGTAAATAATCTTCACATCCCCAATAAGCAACCTGTGTGCCTGTCGGGTTCAGTATCACATCATAACCATCTAACGGAATCGGGATACGGGCGATTTCATCACCGGTAGTCATATCCCATGTCACCAACACATTATCAATCATCAACAATTCATCATTGATGACATCTAATCCATAACGAACAACCAATACCTGACCATCTTCACTAAATGTCCAACCGACTAGCTGTTGTGTATCCGTGGGGGCAGATAAAATCAAGCGAGGTTCGGGCATATCGGCGGATTGTAATACATCATCCATTGACCACACCCAAATGACACCGCCATCAGCAGGTTCAATTGCCAGTCTATCACCCGCAGGACTCATGAGTACGGTCGCCCAACCCGCATAAGCCCATTCCAATTTTTTCTCACCCATTTCGATGTCCCAAACTTGAATGATAGCTTGTTTTTCTTCAGTATCATCTGCATATACGAGAATAAGGTGCTGATTATCAGGCAAAAAAACCCATCCTAAAGGTGCATCCAGTGTCATCAGAACACTGGCATCGCGGGTGCGTAACACCGTGTATTGCGCCATGTATGGGTCATCAAAATTATATAACACCATATATTCGGAATCGGGGCTAAATACCACATCTAAGTCTTCACTCCATATATATTGATTGGTAAGATTCGCTTCTGCAACAAACGCTAATTGCGTAAAATTATCCCTAGAAATAGCAACAGATTGCCAATTATCTGTATCATCTTGTGCGAAAATCATCGTGATAGTTGTGAACAAGATAAGCATGAGACATAAAGAACGCATGGAAAGTTTAATCATCATGTTTTACTCCATAGGATGAAGGCATAAATGTCTATTCATTAATAGTAGTTCAGCTAACCTGCATGAGGTAGTTATGAATGTCATCATTCATTTTTTGCTCAATCGCATATTTCTGATAATTTGCTATTTTTCGATATGCTATAATAAAAGCCAATATCGCATATAAAGGAAAATAAATACGCATGAATATCACTTTTTTAGGCGGGGCGGATGAAGTGGGCGCAAGTAGCTCCCTCATCGAAATCGCAGGCAAGCGCATTTTGGTGGATGCAGGCATCCGCATCTCCCCCAAAACGAATCGCGGGATTCAAAATGACCAATTACCCGACCTACAACCCATTTCGGCAATGGGCGGATTCGATTACCTGTTGGTCACACATGCCCACACCGACCACACAGGCGCATTGCCATTGGTAGTGGAACATTATCCGCATGTGCCTGTACTCGCCACACGCCCAACACAAGTCTTGACGCGCATTTTGCAGGCAGATGCACAGCGCATTATGAAATCGAGGCATGACGAAGAAGGCGAGTTGCCGATATTCGATGAAATCGCCAGCCAACGCCTGATGGATGCCTTCCAAACAGTTGAATTTAACCAGCCGATTCATCTC
>CALDGT010000849.1 GCA_937942935.1 uncultured Chloroflexota bacterium
GATAATCAGGGACGCGAAGGCGGGTATATGTGGCTCAATGCCATATCTGCCCTGTTTTTAGGTCGCAATACGCTCATGGTGCGATTTTCCTCATTCGTGCTGGATATGCTCATGCTGGCGCTACTCTATCGGGTGGGCGCTGGGATGTTCAATAAGCGTGTGGCGCTCATCGCGGTTGGATTTGCGGCGGTATCCTTTTGGACAATTTCGATGGCACGCATCGGTTTACGTCCTGTGTTATTACCGCCTGTTGTTTTGGGAATTTGGTGGGGGTTCATAATTTTATTCCGTCCATCTACGAATCCGCGTTGGCGCGTGGCAACCCTCACAGGCGGGTTACTCGGATTTGCGTTATATACCTACACCTCATCTTTTGCACTATACCCCGCCATCATCCTTTTTTGTGGGGCGATGTTTATTTTTAAGCGCAAAATCTTATTCAATCGGTGGCGCGAATTGCTCATCATGGGCATTTTGGCACTGATACTCATGCTCCCCATGATTGCCATCCGCTTATCACCAGAAGGTGGCACACGGTTGGGCGCAGTCACCCGCCCGTTGGATGATTTCCGCAAAGGCTTGCCCAATGAACTCATCAGCAACGGGATTCGTTTGGCGGGAATGCCTGCCTTTTTTGGAGACCCTGAATGGCGCTATAATGTGGCTGAACGCCCGTTATTTTTAGCGCCGATTGGCATATTGGTCTATGTGGGAATGATTGCCATCTTATTCACCATCCGCAAAAATCCATTTTCGGCATTGTTATTGGCATTACTGCTACTCGGATTGACACCAAGCCTTGTCACTACATCCGCGCCATCGTGGATACGGGTGGTTTTAGCCTTGCCGAGCGTCATGTTATGCCTCGCGGTGGGAATAGATTCGGTTGGCAAATTATTTAGAAGCAACTATCAAACTGCGATTGTGTGGGGGATTGCGATAGGGTGCATCATCATCACCGCCATAACCGATTGGCGGGCGTATTTTGTGGTTTGGGCGAATCATCCCGAAGTAATGAGCATCTACCGCGATGATTTAGAACAACTCGGCACATTTTTAGCCACCAATGATACCGATTTGGCGCTTGTCGCTGTCCCCAACGCCGATTTAGATGCACTTGCTTATTATCTGGGCAGGATTCCCCCTCAAAATACGCGCCAACAAGTCGTCTTTTTCCAAAGTGATAGCGCATTAGTGATGAGCGAGCAACCGAATTTATTATTCATATCGCCACTCGTGACCATTTCTCCTGCACATCAAATTTGGCTGAATGATGCGGAACAACTCGCCCCGATTTTTGACCAAGCAGGACGGTTGGCATTTGATGTGTATCGGCTAAATAGCGATGCACTATCGCAAAAATTAGTGGAATTTGCCACAGCTACAGCATTTATAGCGGATGGATACACAGGTGAACAAAATCCGATTCCGTATCCTGTGAATTTTGATGGCTTAATTGAATTGGTGGGGGTAGAATTTCCGCGCTTGCCAATAAAATCGGTGGATGATGGGTTGGAATTATGGCTCTATTTGCGCCCGTTGGTGAGTTATAGCGATAAACGCGCCAATATTTTTGTGCATGTGGTGGATGAGGCGGGGAATGTCGTGCGCCAACGGGATATGTTGGGTGTTCCGCCATCCCAATGGAATGAAAATACCATCATCATTCAAGACCATTTTATCTGGTTTGACGATTTACCCGCAGGCACATATCACGTCATGTTGGGCTTATACGATTGGGATACATTGATGCGCTATCCCTTAGCTGATTACCCACATGATTTTGTCGTGTTGGGAGAGATTGTGGTAGTGGATTAATCACATCACCCGCAACATGGGCAAATTCGCCATCAGATAATCGCGCAAGGCACGCGGTTGGATGGTCTTTTGCTTGATGACCGCTTCTTCTAGCTTAAGTTCATCCACTTTATATAATCCTTTTTGGTGTTCTTCAATGGCTTGCGGGGAACGCCGATTCGGATTGACTGATGCTACCTTGCACAAATAAAAATTCCAGCGCGTCATGAATAATTGCAACGCCAAATTCATAATTTTGACCTCAACGCCCAATTCTGCGAGAAGTGCATCACGCAAAATGAGTTTATCATCTGCCCCATCAGGCACAATCGCATCGCCCGGTGCCACCCACATCGGGGCTTGGCGCGGACGTTGGGGCAGGCGTTTAATCAAAATCAGCGTGTGATTATCTGTGAGCAAAATAGCGCGGACACGGCGTTTATCTGAAAAGTACAGGTCAGACATGATTACACTCGCTTTTTGCCCCCACTACCCAATGTATTCCGCATATCTTCACCGCCTTCACGCACATTGCGGTTTCGTTCAATGGCGATGGTGGAATAAAACACCTCATCATACGCCCGATTTTTAATCACGACAGGCATCGGCACAGCATGACCCATGATGATGGCTTGTTGCTTGGTATCCAACCGCGCTAACACTTCGCGCAGGCTACTTGCGCCATTAATCCCGTTCAACACAGCCGAAATATCACGTTCATTATCCAGCAATGCCGTCACTCGCGTGCCGATTTGACTCATCACCTCTTCGTCAATCCCGCTTGGGCGTTGGTCAACCACCAGTAGCGTCACTTTATATTTTCGCAGTTCCCGCGCAATGATGCCGAAAATGGTTTGGTCGGCGACCATCGGGTCTAAGAATTTATGCGCTTCTTCGATGACAATCATCAACTGAGGCGGTTCTAGGGATGAATCCCCAAGCGATTTTTCCACCCGTTGCACATATTCGGCATGAATCCGCCGTGAGAGATAATTCGCCACCAGCATATACGCATCGAGAGCATTGCCATAACGCCCAAATTCCAACACAACACTGCGTTCTTGTTGTGTGAGGAAATGAATAATCTTTTCCACGCTATCCGTCACTGGCTCACGGCTCAAAAATCCCCACCGTTCAAACCGTTCCAAACGCCGTTGCAACCCCGCCAGCGTCCCCGCCATGACATTCGTGTGTTCGGTGATTTCGTCTATATCATCCACCCGACCATCTAATAAACGGGCAATCCAGTTATCCCCCCACCGTTTTTGTAGGGTATAACAGGCATCAATCATGGCATCGGTGAGGTTCATCGTGCCTTTGAGCATGGCAATATCTTCGGGTGTGATATCGGCGTAGGCAATTTTCACACTAAAATCATAAGGGGCATCGCGCCGACGGCTCGATTCTTCATCGAGCGTGATGATGGTCACTTTATCAGGGAATAATTGCCTTAGCCCTTTCACACTATGCCCATTTTCACTCGTGACCTGCCAGCCATAGTCGTTGTGCATATCAAAAATCAGGTTCACCGCCGCTTGACGCGCAATCACACCCGATAACAAAATCCGTGTGAGGAAACTTTTCCCCGTCCCCGATTTGCCGAATACGCCAACTGAGCGTTCTACCAATCGCTTGAGGTCAAGGTTAATTTGGGTTTGCTCCAATTCTAACGGCGCACCGATGTTGAAATGACGTTCATCCTCCTGACCAAACACATCATTTACATCTTGTTCGCTGGCGTTATACACTTCTGTAAAATGATTTGGGATGGTTTTCACAGGTTTTGGTGCGCCATCCACATCAATGCTCAACATCGGCGCGACATAGAGTGTGCCATAAGCAATTGTGCCACTATAAACTGCTCGCAAAAAATCATCTTGCATATTTGGTGGGTCATTTTGGATGTTAGGCGTGGTGGTATTCAGTTCAATATCGGTGAGCATACAAAAAAAGCGTTTTTCTGCGCCATGAACCACCACATACCGCCCCACCGCCAAATTTTCGACCGATTGGGCGCTTTCCAGTTTGACCACTAACCCCTTGCTCAGTGACCCACCCACCACAACACCGAGTCGTGTTGGCGGTGCAGATACAACAGGGTTGGATGAGGTGGATGTTTTGGTCTTGGGCGAATTTTGTTTATTAGCACTCTGCGGAAACCACTCCGCCATATTTTCTTTTTTATTGTTCATATCTAAATCAAATTATCCTCTAACGTTGATAAGACTATTATAACGGAATAGAAAAAAGTTTCCAAACGAAATTGATACAAAGGACACGCTTATGGGCTATTACATGCGTTATTTCATCCCCAAATCGGCACAAGCCATCACCCTGCCCCAAATCCGTGACGGGCTTATCGGCATAGATACAGGTTACACCATTCAGATTGATTCTACCGACTCTAACTTTGGCGACATTATCTATGGAGAACGAGTGCTGGGAGAAATCGAAATTAACACCACAGGCGATGAAATTTTTGGAGGAGAAACCGAAGATTTTTGGGAGTTACTCAG
>CALDGT010000850.1 GCA_937942935.1 uncultured Chloroflexota bacterium
TGGTATAGCAAACGTAAGCCAACTGATATACCCCAAACACGATGTTAATGATATGATTGTTGTTCTTAAAAGATAATTGAGGTTTAGAACAACAACATGGCATTTGACCAAGCAAAAATTTACATCCGAAGTGGTGATGGTGGTGATGGGCTGGTTTCATTTCGCAGAGAAAAATTTGTCCCGCGTGGTGGACCCGCCGGTGGTGATGGTGGCAAGGGTGGAGACATCATCTTCAAAGTGAATCCCAAATTCAATACCCTCACCTATTTTCATCGGCAAGTCCACTTCAAAGCCGAACACGGAAAACGGGGGGGAAGTACCGATAAAACAGGCAGAGGTGGTGATGACCTCATCATCGAAGTCCCACCGGGTACCGTTGTGCGCGATGCCGAAACAGGCGAATTATTGGCAGATATGATTTATCCAGACCAAGTGATTATCGTCGCAAAAGGCGGACGTGGAGGACGGGGAAATGCTAAGTTTGTCACATCTGCTAATCAAGCCCCTCGCATTGCCGAAAAAGGTGAACCGGGCATTGAGCGTTGGATTACCCTTGAGCTTAAACTGATTGCCGATGTTGGCATCGTCGGGATGCCAAATGCGGGCAAATCCACCTTATTATCAGTTATCAGCAACGCAAAACCCAAAATCGCACCATACCCCTTCACCACCCTAGAACCAAACTTAGGCATGGTGATTTATGATGACCAAGACCTCGTTTTTGCCGATATTCCGGGGTTAATCGAGGGGGCGCACATGGGCGTTGGTTTGGGACATAGCTTTTTACGCCATGTCCAACGCACACGCATCCTGATTCATCTTTTAGATGGCACAAATCCTGATGTATTAGCCGATTATAGCCAAATCAATACCGAATTGGCATTATATGACGAAAAACTAGCCGAGCGCCCACAAATTGTTGTGTTCAACAAAATGGATATGCCCGAAGCCGAAGCCCAATGGGAAAAGGTTCAAGCATTCCTCAAAAAAAACGGGGTGGAAGCGATGGCAATCTCTGCGCTTACACAACAAAATACGCAAAAACTAGTACAAAAAGTATTTGCATTGGTCTCTACATTGCCAAAACAAGTACCACAAATTGTCGAGAAAATGCCCGTCTATGAATTACCAGAAGATGAGATTTCGTTCACCATTGAGCGTGATGAAGAGGGTTCATATCATGTCAAGGGCAAGCGCATAGAACGCGCTGCCGCTATGACCCAATGGGATTATGAAGAAGCGGTGATGCGCTTCCAAAATATTTTAGAGACATTAGGGGTATCTGCCGCCCTTGAAAAAGCAGGGGTGCAAGTGGGGGATACAGTTTTTATCGGTGATTTTGAATTGGAATGGTCAGACTAACTTATGCCACCACGGATTGGTATTCTTGGCGGGACATTTGACCCGCCTCATCATGCCCACCTCATCTTGGCACAGCACGCCCTAGAAGAATTGTCGCTAGACAAAGTGTTATTTGTGCCTGCGGGTGTCCCGCCTCATAAAACCACCACACGCACACCAATCGAACATCGGTTGACGATGATTTTGATGTGTATTGAAGATGTCCCACAATTTGAGCTTTCGCGGGTAGAAATAGACCGTCCCGGTCCGCACTATACCATAGACACGGTACGAATTATTCAAGCACAAAATCCAGATGCGGAATTATTCTTCATCATGGGCGGAGATGTCTTTCGTGATTTGCCCAATTGGGATAGACCACAAGAGATGTTCAGGACTTGTAAAATCGCGGTGGCAGTGATGCGCCGTCCCGGATTTGGCAATCCAGAAATCCGTCTGGATATGCACCGTGATACTATCCCAGAAGTTGAACAGAACGCCCTCTTATTATCATCGCCACTGGTAGAATTCTCATCTACCGACATTGTAGACCGTTTGATGAGAGGCAAAAGTATTCGTTACATGGTGCCAGATTATATCCTTCACTACATTCAGGCACATGGATTGTATAAAGGATTGAAATAATGAAAAAATGGCTGTTATTGATGATTTTGGCGGGTATATTTCTCACTGGGGCAAGCACCCTATTTTCTGCAAATAAGCCTCAATTCAATCAAGCCCCTGCCCCAACACTCGTCCCGCCGACACTCGTGCCACAAAGCTCGTCCACCAGAGAAGAAATCCTCCAAACGGAATCTGTCGTGGCGCGGATTCGGGCGAATGGGGTGGTCAATGTGGGTATTTTATATAATCAACCCCCATTTGGTGAATTGAATATTCGTGGCGATTTGGTGGGATACGATGCCGATTTAGCCCGTAGTATTGCCCAGACATGGGGTGTTGAGGTGAATTTTATTCAAGTCACCCGCCAACCAGAACGACTGGCAGAACTTTTGGAAACAGGCGCTGTAGATATGCTCGTTTCTGCCCTCGTTCATAATCGTGAACTCGATTCACTCATCGAATTTAGCCAAACTTACTATCTTGGTGAACAAGCGATTATGGTGCGTCGTGATGACGCCGAAAAACCAGCCGACCTCGCCAATCGGCGTATTGGGGTGGTAATTTCGACCCCTGCCGAAGATGCCGTAGGCAATTGGCTCAAACGGGCGGGATTTTCGGTGCAAATCAACACTTACCTCACCCTAGACCGCGCCTATACTGCCCTCGCCGTTGGCGAAATTGATGGTTTGGTAGATAGCGATTATCGCTTGCGTCAAGTTTCGATTGGTCAACCCGATTCGATAGAAATCCTCACAGAACCAATTGAATTAGAGCCTTTTGCCATCGGCTTTTTGCGTCAAGATGCTAGTATGCGTGACTTGATTAACCGCACCCTTCAATATCTGACCAACACAGGTCGTATGAACGAAATTCATCAAGTCTATTTTCCGGGTAAAGTGAATAATGCCCTCATCATCTGGAAAAATTTAGGGGATGCCCCCAATCCATCGCAATATGAAGCCCCGATTCCTTTCCCTAGCACCTATATTGTGCCACGTATCCAATCGGGAAATGCGATTCGTGTGGCGGGTGTGAATGATGCACCCAATACCGAAAGTGAACGCCGTCTGAATACCTTCTATCGGGAATTGCTCATCCAATTGGCAAGCCGTTGGGGTGTAACAGTCGAATTTATTCCCAGTACGCCAGAAAATGCCCTCGAATTGGTCGCAACAGGTCAAGCCGATATTGCTGTGGGAGTCGAACCCGATTGGGCGTGGTCAAATCGGGTAGATTTTACCCTCCCCTATCTATGGCGTGGGGATAGATTGATGATAGAAATCGGGAGCAATATTCGCGGGTTCAATGATTTGCGCGGAGATAAAATCATCGTCCCTGAAAATCAACCGGGTGTCGCAGACCGCGCTGTTGCCGTTGCCAATATTATCACCGCAACCATCGAAACAATCCCGCAACCCGAATCGGAATTGGCAAATGCACTATTCAACGAAGAACTTGAAGCAAGCGCCGTATTTGGAGATAGTATCATCCTCATGGCGCACGTCCAAGCCATGCCAGACCGTTTAGAACTTACCTTCAAAGAGGATGGAAGCGGTCCGCGTTGGTATAGCGCATCCAATCGGGCAGATGTGGATCAAGGACTAGGTTCAATTCAATTGGTCATGGCTGTGCCACGCAATGATTTAGATTTTAGATTATTGGTGAATTACACCTTACAAGAAATCGTCCGTGAAGGTATCTTAAAATCGCTTTTACAACCCCTTATGCAAGAGCGCGATATTCCTGTATTAGAGATTTGGACAGGTGGGACAAATTTCTTTGGGTTTGAATTAAGCCGATAATAATAGTTCTTTGGGGGTGCATAACATGCGCCCCCATTCATTTTATCTATCGGACTTCCCAAACGGGGTCATCATTTAAGATACGTTCCAAGTTACCTGCAAAATCACCGCTACGAATCGGCTTACCTAAAAAGCTATGGAAACCAGCCCGTTGGCAATTGACCATCTCGGCAGAATTGGCTGTATAGGCGACAATCGGCACACCATCAAAATCGGGGATAGACCGAATTGCATTCAATACCTGATACCCATCTGTCCCCGGAATTTCTAAATCTAAGAATACCACCCTTGGCTTTGGTATACGGGCTAAATCCGCAAATAATGTGCGAGTGTCATATAGCACATCATAAGGAATATCCATACGCCCCAATAATTTTTGTAAGACATTCGCATCGCTCGAATTGTCATCAATAATTAAAACACGAACATCATTCGACATAAGTTAAAAACATCCTTTGAATGGTTTTTGAACAAAAAATTTAGACATCTGGTGCATCACCCCAAACTTCGCCACCTTCTAAGACGTGGGCAATGCTTTTAATAAACGTTTTTGTGCGAATAGGCTTGCTAATATACCCCTTAAATCCGCTTTCTTTGGCTTTTTTCATCTCGCGGTCTGGGTCACTAGCTGTTACCGCTACAATAGGAATTTTTGACAATTCAGGGATAGCTTGAATTGCCTGTAATACATCATATCCCGTCACATTGTTGGGGAGCATCAAATCGAGCAAGATAATGTCAATTGGCATGAAGGCTTTAATGGTACGGGCAGTCTCGACTCCCCATGTATCGAAGAAAATTGTCGCTCCATATCGCCTGAGCATAGACGAGATAATAGCCAGATTATTGACATCATCCTCTAAGACAAAAATCTTCTTCCCTTCTAAAATTGGGACAGACATACAAATCCTTTCTGTGTTAGGCTACATCGTCTCACGGGACATACCAAACGGCATCGCCAGAGAGGATGCGTTCAAGTAATTCTGGAAAAACCTTTTTCCGTACAGGCTTGGCAATCAAGCCATCAAAACCAGCCTTCTTCAAATCTTCAATATCTGAAACGGTCACACTCGCTGTCATCGCTATAATCGGTTTGCCATTAAATGCAGGGTCTTCACGCAACATCTTGAGCATATCAAACCCGCTATGGGGGGTAATTTGCACATCCAAAAAAATCACATCTGGGATTTTTGGCAATGCTTTTACCCGTTCCATAAAATTGCTACTATCCTCAAAGATTGTCACTTCTGCGCCACCCTCACGGTCTAATTTGGTCAGCATAACGTGCATTACTTGGCGGCTCATGGGGTCATCTTCTGCATACAAAAATGTCAATGCCATAATTGTTTATTTCCCCTCTAGTGCCAATTCATCCTCAGCCAATTTTTCACCTTTCATCGGCAACAATACATGAAATGTAGAGCCTTGCCCCAAATCGCTCTCAAACCAAATCTTACCACCATGTGCCTCGACAAAGTGTTTAGAAATAGGCAATCCCAAACCAGTGCCACCCGCACTCCGCAAACCACTTTCGGTTTGCTTAAAGCGTTCAAACACTTTGGGATGGTCTTTTGGCGCAATCCCAACACCAGTATCTTTAACGATGATATGAACACCATCATCTTCACGCTTGGCGCTTAGTGTAACAGACCCATTCGGTGTAAATTTGACCGCATTCGAGAGTAAATTCAAAAACACCTGATGCAAGCGCCGTCTATCCCCAGAAATGATAGGCAAATTCGATTCGACCTCGACCCGCAACTCAATCGGTTTATCTTTGACCAATCCCTTCCCTGTCGAGACAACTGCTTTGAGCGATTGATTAATATCTACATCTTCAATGAACAATTCCAACATCCCGACTTCAATTTTGGTGATGTCCAAAATATCGTTAATCAAGCTCAGAAGATGCTCACCACTCGAAACCACTTTTTGCAAGGTTTCTTCTTGTTCTTCGTTGATATCGCCCAAGTCACCATCCATCACAAATTCAGTAAAATTGAGGATGGCATTCAGAGGGGTACGCAATTCATGACTCATATTCGCCAAAAATTGCGATTTTACACGGTTGGCTTCTTCTGCCTCTTTTTGCGCCGCTTGCGATTGAGAGAATAATTGTGCATTTCGCATCGCAATAGCAACTTGTTCAGCGAGGGTCGTCAACACCGAAATTTCTTCGGGCTTAAAGCGTCCTGTCTGATTAGAATGAAAATCGAAAATACCCAATAAGCGCGTGCCAAGCATCATCGGAATAGCCAATTGTGCGCGTGTTTTTGGCAATTCTGGGTCAGAGAAATAATCTAGTGGCACACTCACATCATTCACAGTCACAATTTGGGCGGTATA
>CALDGT010000851.1 GCA_937942935.1 uncultured Chloroflexota bacterium
ATTTACCCCGTCAAATGTGATGGTACGCCCGCCGATATTCACACTTGGCGCGGTGGGATTGGCATCTATCAACGAGATTTCGGGCAGTGTTGCCCCACTATCCGCCCCAACCAACACATGAATAAAATAGGCTTCGGTTGGGTTATCTATCGTGCTGGTGATATAGCGATGGGTCATCGTCTGATAGCGTGCAGGCGCTTCACTCGGTTCATCCACCAATTCAATCACGCTCATCTCGGTAGTCGTTGGCGATAAATTGATAATGCTCAATTGATTGCCTTTGGGTGTGGTCATTAGGGCAGTATTGTCTGTGATGGTCGCGTTGGCGGGCAAATTGAGGACAAACCGCTTAAACCCTTCAATTTCGGTGAGGGCAAGGTCATAAATCACTACAATATCGGGTTTTAGCCACACCACCTGACGCACCACACGGGTTACGCTCGTAGATTCGGCATAATCCGAATTATAAAGCGGGGTTGCATCACCTGTGATGGCGATATAATCTGCGCCTTCTGTCCATGTGGGCGGGTTGGGGTCACCACTGGGGATATATAACCACTGAGACCCGCGCTCATACAGCATATAACGCCAATCATCATAACTGGGAGGGTTATTTTGGACGAGGAGCGTATTTTGGTTATCACTGGCTATATAATCGAGGTCGTACCCTACCCGCACTTGGGTGAGCCATTCGCCCTTGCGATATAATTCCACCGCGTTACCATTCGCACTTTGATGGTCTACCCCGTTCCACGACAAGCTATAAGTGAACCATGTCGCATCGGGCGACCAATCTGTCCGCGCCAATAATCGGCGTAGACCACTGGCGTAATAAGTTGTCGGCAAAGTTTGGCGCGGGTCAAGCACAGGGCGCTCATCTGGTTGGAACAATAGAAAATACAAAATGGGGTTGGTGTATTGCTCATAATCCATGCGCGATAATAAGCCTGCTTCCCCACCCGGTGCGCTATAGGTTTGAATCCATTTGGTTGCGGAATAGGTTTCGCTATCCCCTGTGAGATAAGCATAATAACCCAATGCGCCAAATAACGCGATATGGTCTGGCATCATATAAAGTTGCCCACTCCCATACCAAGCAGGCACATACACATCACCAAAATCCTCATTGGCATGGGTGGCAGGACTCATCGAGTGTAAATATGCCTTTATCACATCACCCCAATAGGGATTATTTTCAAAACGGGTTTGTGTATAGGTATCGGCATAACCAGATGTATAGAGTGCCAATAAAAATTGGGCGGTATAACCGAGTGTTTGCGGGCTATATTCAAATCCTTCTGCCCCAAGCCCGCCTTGTGTATCAGTGCGGAAGCTATTATCTAGCACATACATCCAAGCACCCATCGCTTCATCTAAACAGGTCTCTAATGCCCCGCTTGGGTCATCTTCTGGATTCAGCGACAGGCTCATCAGCCCCATATTTCGCATGTGGGCGGCATAATAATTATTGTTGCTCCAGCGATGATAATTTTTATCGGTGATGAGGATGGGGTCATTGACCACGCCTATCGGTTCTGGGCGGTTGTTATTGGTTGTATAGGCATTGCGGTTTTCATCACACCAACGGATGAATACTT
Source organism: uncultured Chloroflexota bacterium (assembly GCA_937942935.1). Taxonomy (GTDB): domain Bacteria; phylum Chloroflexota; class Anaerolineae; order Aggregatilineales; family Phototrophicaceae. The sequence continues at coordinate 1,599 of CALDGT010000851.1, forward strand.
GGGCAATGAGCGCCTTATCTTCTGTGGAAAGTATGGGGTAAATCCAATCTACCACCAGCCCAAACCCCGCCCCATACCAGCGAGAACGGTCTGTGAGGGCAAAATCGGGACGCCGAAAAGCGGTATCTTCTGCCACACCGAGCGATGCTTGTTCGATAATATACATCAGCAATGTCCGCGCACGTTGGGCATAATCGGCACGCATAGATTCATCTGGATGTAATAGGCTCACAAATGCGAGGAGCAACGCATGATTTTCGTTGGGATATTCCACCCAGCTATTATCACCGACATCTTGGGCGGGCAAAATTCCCTCATCCATCAGCACAACACTTTCTTCTGCCAAACTGAGAAGTTGCACCCAAATCGGATTATCTGGGGTAGCATTAGCACGTAATGACGGGAGTTGTGCTTCTGTAATCCACAAATGCGGATGACCGGTTGGCATTTGTGCAAAGCTAGGGATTATTGACAGGCTCAACAAAAATAGGATAAAAATAATGAACAGGCTTAGGCGTAAAAGTCTCACAAAGACTCCTTCTGATGGTAATGTATCGTAACGATTCTTTCAGTATAATCCCGTCACCGATTTTTGCCACGTTATCATGACGATTGTCCTACGTCATGCAAATCTTCATCTGTTATCCACAATTTGGCGGTATGATGAAATCAGTAAATCAATGTCGAGTGATAAAAATGATGCAAAAGACTGTACAAAATCGCAAAATTCAATCATCAGAGGCGACTGTTCCTTCTAGCCCCATTTCTGATAAGACGGTGGCGCATGTGCCTGTGCAACCAAAGATTCAACCTGCCCCACCCCCATCTGTGGTCAATGCGCCCATACACCCATCCATGCCAATGCCACCACCACAACGGGCGATACCCCCACGCCCGCTTTCTCGCCCTGTACGCAAAAAACAAACCAGTTGGTGGTTATGGGGATTTATTGGGTTTGGTATTTTGATTGTCTCGTCTATGATTGCGGTGATATTCGCAGTATTCATCATTCAAGCCGATAAAAATCGGTTTGATAAAACAAAATACCTCGCACCAGAAAATGTGCCAAACCGATTAACCAATATCATCGCACAAACCAATTTGATGATAGATGTGTCGCGCATTTTGGTCATGAATCCGCTATCGGTACGTTTATATGACCCTGTGACAGGCGATTTTGCCACATGGGAATTGCCGATTGCCAATTGGGACAGTTGGTTATCTGCCACGCCCGATGTGAGTGCGCCAAATGGGTATCGGTTTGATATTGAAGCACAAGGTGTCACCGACTTTTTGATGACACAACAAGCCCAGAATTTAGACTCTTCACGATTTATCAAAGTCGGTGAGGCGCTCGACCAAATTCAAATCGCGGTACAAAATAATGCACAAGCAACCTTGCGCGTCTATCACAATCCGCGTGAGCATGTCGTGGGCGCAGGCGAAACCATCACCAGCATCGCGTGGGATTATGGGATTCCCTATTTGTATATTCAAGAAGCCAATAACGGCATTTCATCACTATCGGTTGGGCAAACGATTATCATCCCACCCGCCGATTTGTTCATCGAAGTCGCGCCAAATCCTGCCAAGCGGATAGAGGTCAGCATACCAGAACAGCGCGTGCGTGTGTATGAAAATGGCGTGTTATTGTGGGATTGGGGCGCAAGTACGGGCATTAATAGCAGTCCGACATGGCGCGGGGTGTATCAGATTTTATCGCACGAAATCAATGCCTATGCGGGTAATTGGAATTTATGGATGCCCAATTTTATGGGGGTGTATCGTCCTGTGCCAAATGCCGATTTCACCAATGGGTTTCACGGCTTCCCAACACGCGGAGGCGGTCAATTATTATGGGAAAATAGCATTGGCACACGAGTCACATATGGGTGTATTTTATTGAGCAACACCAACATTCAGTTATTATATAATTGGGCAGAAGAAGGTGTTATCGTAGAGATTAATTAGCGGGTATGGGTGTGGCGACAATCATATTCAGGTCAGCCAGACCAAGCCTATCCCCCACCCGCAAGGCATGAGGCTCAAATGGGATGAGGCGTGTGCCATTGATGAATGTCCCATTCATAGAGCCTAAATCCATCACATGCACCACATTATTATAATTGAGCAAAACAGCATGTCTGCGCGAAATGCCACGCTTTTTGGCATCAAATTCAGAAAAATCAACATCTGGAACATAATTAGAAGCGACATCAGACCGTCCCAAGATATAACCTTCAACATCAGGTGGGGAGAGAGAAATAATTTTCTCTGCGGTTTCTGTGTCGGGTGTTGTCACAACTTGCAAAATAAAATTTTGGTTGGTCTTGATAATCTGCCCTAGCATAATGGTGATTCTATGTCCGCTTATAAATTATCATGTAAACAATAAGGGCGCAATAGTTTGCGCCCTCATCAATATCCAATGATTCAACACAAGTTAGAACAGGCTCGCCAATGTGATTTGTGCGCCACCTAACAAATTAAGCGCCAGCGCGGGGAACAATCCCAACACCAAGACAGCAGTAAAGCTGATATAGGTAGCATATTTAACAAATTGGGTTTCGCCAACAATTTCGGATGGTTTATCGGTATCGCGCAGATACATATTGACGATGATACGCACATAATAATATGCGCTAAAGACGCTGGTCAACACACCAATCACCGCTAACCAAACCAATCCTGCTTCGATACTAGCACCAAAGACCAAGAATTTGCCGATGAATCCTGCTGTGGCGGGGACACCTGTCAGGCTAAACATAAAGAATGCCATCATCATCGCCAACATAGGGCGAGAGCGTCCAAGCCCAACAAAATCTTCAATCGCTGTGCCTGTGCCATCTTCTTTTTCGAGGGTGATGACAATCGCAAATGCGCCCAAATTGGTGAAGGTATATGAGAGTAAATAAACCAACATCCCGCGAGTCGCCGCATCCGATACACCTGCTGTACCCGCCGCCGCGACTGCCATCAGGATATAACCCGCGTGCGCGATGGATGAATACGCCAACATGCGTTTGATATTGGTCTGTGAAATAGCGACCACATTCCCCAAAATCATGGTGAGGGCGGCAATCACCGCAAGGGTGAGTTGCCAAACTGTGGCGGCATCGCCCGATTGAACGGTGAGGGCGGGCAAAGCGACCACCATCACACGCAATAAAGCGGCAAACCCGCCTGCTTTTCCGCCAACACTCATGAATGCCGTCAAAGGGGTTGGTGCGCCTTCATAAACATCGGGTGTCCACATGTGGAACGGGACAACCGCGACCTTAAAGCCCAACGCGACAATAATCAGCGCAGAACCCGCCACGAGGTAGAAAATCGAATCGCTACCGGTATTCACAATTTCACCGACGGCGGTGAAAATGGCGGGGAGGTTGGTTGTGCCTGTTGCGCCATAAATCAGCGCCGCGCCATACACAAAAAATGCGCTGGCAAATGCGCCTAAGATAAAATATTTGATGCCACTTTCTTCTGATTTCACATCTTGGTGACGAATCGCCGCCATGACGTAGAGGGGAATACTGAGCAATTCCAACGCAATAAAGATGACAATGAGGTTATTAGCACTCCCCATGAACATCATCCCTGCAGTGGAGAATAAGACCATCGAATAATATTCGCCTTGTTCAATACCCATACGGCGCAAATAATCCATACTCAAGAGGATGGTTAACATTGCACCTATGAGGACAATCATATTCAAGAAACCACTGAATGAATCAGCCACAAACATGCCCAAGAAGGCTGTCGTGTTATTATTGAAGGTCAATAAATTCCAGACAAATGCCACAGCCAACGCGCCAAGCGCCAAATAAGCTGTATTATTTTTGTGTTCTTGTGCGATGAACAGGTCAATAATCAGCAAAAAGGTGGTAAAAAGCGCCAAGAAAATGGCTGGCAATGCCACATATAAATTCAAATCGCCAAGTGCTGGTATCGTCATAAAATAATCCTCATGTCAATGTTGTATGATGCCCGTGTCATCGCCTATAACAGGTGTAAGGGCGCAATAGTTTGCGCCCTTACAGGCACGGTGCATGGGGTATTCTACCCCTACCCTATTATCGTTATCATCATGGAACAATCGCAACCAATGGCGCAATATAGGGTGTCATGTTGGCTACCAAGTGTTCGGTTGTGGTCGCCATAACATTGAACCAACCAGTGGGTTGCAATCCAATCCAGAAAATGAGGATGATGAGTGGAACAAAGACCGCCACTTCTTGCCAAGCCAATTGGGGCAAG
>CALDGT010000852.1 GCA_937942935.1 uncultured Chloroflexota bacterium
GGCGACGGCGAAGTGGTGGCGAATCAATTACGCGAAGCTGGTTTTGGTGTGACCACCACAGAAAGTCAGGGGCGGGATGGCTTGGTGATGATTCTTCGCACTGTCCTAGATAAACGAGAAATGAAGCGATTTAGCACGCTCGTCAATGAAATAAAACCCGGTGCATTTATGGTTGCAGAAGAAGCACGCAATGTTCAACATGGTTGGCTTGGATTGGGCAAAGGCGGGCGTGGCATAGGATGATTGTCGCAAATCTAACGGTTATCGTGTAAACTATCGGCTAATTTCGTGTGAATAGTGCGATAGGGGGATAAAACCATCTTGTGCAATGGTGTTATTTCCTATGTGCAATCGCATTTTTTGGCGCTGATGAAGGAGTATGGAATGGCAAAAGGTATTACCAAAGAGCAGTTACTCGAATGGTATCGTCAAATTGTCTTAATACGAGAATTTGAAGATAAATGTGACCACCTCTATCAAGAAAAAAAGATTACAGGGGTGTATTTGCACCTCTATAGCGGACATGAAGCGACTGGTGTTGGCGCAATTGCCAACTTAGAACCGCGTGACCATGTGATTACCGCCTATCGTGACCATGGTGTGGCGATTGCGCGTGGCGTAGACCCAAATCCCCTCATGGCGGAAATGATGGGCAAGCGCACTGGCGTGAGTGGTGGCAAGGGTGGTTCGATGCACTTGGCATCACGGGCGCATAACTTTTGGGGTGGCTATGCCATTGTCGGCGGTCATCTCGCATTAGCCACAGGGATTGCTCTTGAGGCGCAGTATAACGAAACAGGCGCAGTTGTCTTGTGCTTTATTGGCGATGGCGCGACCAACAACGGTTATTTCCACGAAGCGGTCAATATGGCTGGCGCTTGGAAATTGCCTGTGGTGTGGCTCATCGAAAATAATTTTGTGGCGATGGGGACACGGGTCGAAGATTCTACCGCTCAAACCCATTTACATAAACGTGCCGAAGGCTATGGTATCAAAGATATGGGGCGTATTGATGGGCAAGATGTTGTCACGGTTTATGAAACTGTTCGTGAAGCAGTGGATTATGCCCGTACCAATGGCTCTGTGCTGATTGAATCCCTGACTTATCGGTATAGAGGGCATGGTGTATCTGATAAAACGTATGCAGACCGTTTTACAGAAGAATTGCGCGAATATAAAGAAAATCGTGACCCTATCACCTTGTTGGCGAATCGGCTGAAGAAACAAGATAAAAATGTCGAACCCGAATTAGATAAACTCCAAGCCGATGCGGTGCGTGTTGTTGAAGAATCGGTCACATTTGCGCTCAATAGCCCAGACCCCACCTATGAAGATTTGATTGCCAATATTTACGTTGAGGAGTAAACAAACAATGGCGGTAAAAAATATCCCAATGCGTGAAGCCTTACGCCAAGCCTTGCGCGAGGAAATGCACCGTGATGGACGGGTATTCATCATGGGCGAAGAAGTCGGCGAATGGCAAGGCACTCACCGCGTAACGATGGGTTTATTAGAAGAATTTGGTAAAAAACGTGTTCGTGATACACCGATTAGCGAAATGGCAATCGCAGGGGCGGCAGTTGGCGCGGCGATGGCGGGTTTGCGCCCAATCGCAGAACTTATGACCATCAATTTTGCCTTTTTGTCTATTGATGCCATTGTTAATCATGCGGCGAAAATTCATTATATGTTCAATGGGCAATTCAAAGTGCCTGTGGTGTTTCGCGCCGCGTCTGGTTGGGGCAATCAAGCCACCGCGACCCATTCGCACACACCAGAACCGATTTTTGCCCACTTTACAGGCTTATATGTCGGTACACCATCCACCGCCGCTGATGCTAAGGGTATGCTCAAAGCCGCTATCCGTAGCGACAATCCGGTGTTATTCACCGAAAGCATTGCGCTTTATCCAAAACCCGGTCCTGTGCCTGATGATGAAGATTTTGTTTTGCCCATTGGCAAAGCCGATATTAAACGCGAAGGCAAGCATGTCACCATCGCCACCTATGCGCGTGGTGTAGAATGGTCACTCGCCGCCGCCAAAGAACTCGAAAAAGAGGGCATTGAGTGTGAAGTGGTAGATATGCGCTGGTTGCGCCCACTCGACACCGCTACTTTATTTGAGAGTTTTAAAAAGACCAATCGTTGTGTTGTGGTCGAAGAATCACTCCCACTCTACAGTTTTGGGAGCGAAATTGCGGCGCAATTGCAAGAGAATATGTTTGATTATATGGATGCACCCATCAAACGGGTTCACTCAATGGATGTGCCATTTCCCTATGCACGCGATATTGAATTGATGGCACTCCCCAATGCACAAAAAGTCATCAATGCCGTGAAGGAGATTTTATAAAATGTCTGAAGCGATTAAGTTAACGACAGATGGAATGCTCCTCAATTGGCTCAAAGCCGTTGGGGATAGTGTTAAAGCAGGCGAAATTATTGCCGAATTTGAAGCCGATAAAGCCACCGTTGAAGTTGAATCTACCGTTAATGGTGTGGTTTTGAAACTCAAAGTAGAAGTGGGCGAAGAACTTAAAGAAGGCGCGATTATCGCCATTGTTGGTGAATCTGGCGAAGCCACAGCCTCTAAGCCATCCGCAACAACCAATGGGAGCGCCACCCCACAACCTACCACCACCCCCCAACCAGTCGGCTCATCCACAACCCCCGAAGGACGGGTTAAAGCATCGCCACTGGCACGGAATATCGCCGCCGATAAGGGGATAGATTTAACTGGTGTGGCTGGAACGGGACCGGGCGGGCGCATTGTCAAAGCCGATGTCGAAAATTATCAACCATCTGCCACCCCAACACCTACCCCTGTGACAAAAGTCGAATCTACACCTGTAACGGTTGGCGGACGCAATACGTATGGTGCTGTCCCAACCGAAGATGTCGAAATTATCGAAATTAGTCGTATGCGTCGTGCTATTGCCGATGCGACTGTCACCACCAAACAAATGACACCCCATTTTTATGTCACGGTGTCGGTTGATGTTGCCCCGTTGCTCAAATTGCGTAGCCAACTGAATGCCAATTTAGAAGGTGATGCCAAAATTAGTGTGAACGATTTGATGGTGAAAGCGGTTGCGCTGGCACTCCGCAAATTCCCCAACCTGAACAGTCATTATTATGGCGATAAAATCGTCCGCCACCAACGGATTAACATCGGCATTGCGGTCGCATTGCCTAATAACGGTTTGTTGAATGTGGTCGCCAAAGATGCCGATAAAATATCGTTGAGCGCGATGGCTGTGGCGAATAAAGCCATGTTTGAGCGTGCGCGTGAAGGCAAGGTTAAGCCAGATGATATAAAAGGCGCGACCTTCACCGTCAGCAACTTGGGACCGTATCAGGTCGAAAGTTTTGCCGCGATTATTAGCTCACCAGAAGCGGGTATTTTGGCGGTTAGCTCTGCAAAGAAAGTGCCGATTGTGTTGGATGATGGCACAATCGGGGTCGGTGAACGGATGAACCTGACCCTCAGCGTTGACCATCGGGTCAGCGATGGGGCAGAGGGGGCGCAATTCATGGTGGAATTGCGGTCACTCATCGAAAATCCAATGCGACTCTTGGTATGAAGATAGAAAACGGGCAACACGCCCGTTTTTTATTTGTGGTGATATAATGTGTGAAAAGGAAAGGAATTGTTTATGATTGCAACACCGATTGCTTTAGATATTCCAATTTATCAGGATGAATTTGGGCAACTGCGGATTGGAAAAACACGGGTTCTGCTACAATTAGTAATCCATGCTTTCAAGTGGGGAGAAACCGCAGAAGGCATCATCGAAAGTTATCCGAGTTTATCGTTGGCGGATGTATATGCTGTCATTGCCTATTATTTGAGTCATCGCCCAGAGGTAGATGAATATATGCGTCAAGTTGAAGCCGATGCGAATCGGATTCAAAACGAGATTGAATCGAATTACTCAGATGAGCATAAAGCATTATTAGCCCGCTTGCGTGCATGGCGTTATAGTGAAAAGGGAAATTAAAATGGACAATCCAAATTTGCAGATTCAAGATGAGGACATCATTCAAAAATTGACTACTATCGCTAAATTTCAGGGGCAGGGGATAGAAGACGTTCTACGGCACTGGATAGATGCGTATGAAACGCAGTTGCGCCAAAATCCGATATTGCACATGGCATATTCCGCCGAAGAAATTGGTGCAATCGCCGATAGAGATGATATTGCGGAGCATTTTGATGATATTTTGCGGGAGATGATGCGTGAGCCAAAACAAGATTAACGCATTGGTAGACAGTAGTTTTTTATTCGCGCTCAATAGTTTGAATGATAAACAACGCTTGCCTGCACTGAGCCTTGCACATCGTAGTGATGATATTAACTATCTTCTCCCTGATGTTGTGATAGGTGAGGTCGCTTATATGATACGAAGTCGTATTCATCAGGCGATGGTGATTAAATTTTTGGCGATAACTGCCGAATCGCAATTTTCACTTATCCCAATCTTAAAAGAAGATTTGGCACGCGCTGGTAAAATCATGAATAAATACCGCGAATCTGACCTCGATTTTGTGGATTGTTGCATCGTTGCACTTGCAGAACGTCTGAATATCACCCACATTTGTACCTTTGATGAGCGCGACTTTCGCAAAATTGTCCCCGCACATGTCCCATATTTCACGCTTTTTCCTGCCGATTTGAGCTAGAAATTATATATAACTCTAATACATAGAATGAAACATTCTGACATAATTCTTATATATTTATGCGATAATAAATATATCTCATAAATAGATTTATGGAGCTTAAAATTGAATCAATTGCCTCACTCAGAATACTCACTTTCACCAAAAACAAAAGAATTAGCTAGGCTTTTAGTTCAGGCTTGGGATGAAGGAAAAATCAAGGAATTGAGTGTGACTCACTCTGTTTCAAAACGCTTGGATTCGGCTCACGGTAACGTAACAGAGTACATACTAATGCCTCAACCAAGGGAAAATCTTGAAAATTTTACCCTACCATATCAATATGGTTTGGTGCAATTTACAGAACTTGAGAATTGTGGCTTAATTAAGTGGAGCGATAGAAAATCCTTGTTACTTTTTCAAACGTTGCGCGATGCAGTAAACAACGATTTTTCAAAATCTGATAATTCTACGGGCTTTAATATAAACGGCAATGTTGGAAATATTAACTCCAATAGTTCAATAACTAATCAGCAAAATATTGGGGTTAATTATGGTGTGGTGAATATGACATCACAAGAAATTGCTGATGAACTTACTCAATTATTAGGTCAAAGCCTGATAGATTCTCATACAGAGTTGCGATTGGCAATTGAAGCATTAAGTACAGCAAATGAGGAAGAAAAACCGAGTCGCTTGAAAAGAGTTGGGGCGATTTTAGGTGGAATGGTTAGTTTAGGAGCTAATTTAGTGACACTTTCGCCAGCATTTGTTTTTATAGCTGAGGTATTAAAGCACTTATCATAATCTCGTGGCGGACATACGAGGCTTGTTGCCTCTAGCCCGCCATTACATCCCCTCAAAATGAGCAATTGTGTAATGGCTGACTAGCACCTGAGTGCGTATGTCAGCCACCAATGACTTTTTCAGATACATATCTATAACCGTGGGTCTATCGGCTCGCTTTCCAGTGCCAAAATGCCAAATACACATTCATGCACACGGCGCAAGGGTTCATGCGCCACAAATCGTTCTAATGCCTCTATCCCCAATGCAAATTCGCGTAATG
>CALDGT010000853.1 GCA_937942935.1 uncultured Chloroflexota bacterium
TAAATTCTAAACTGACCACTGGTTTGCAACAACGCCATCAAATATAGCAATCCATCATAATAGCGATATTGCCCTGTGGGAACGGGTGTTTCCCAAAATTCTTCGATGAAATCCCACACAAATGGTTGTGTAGAAGCGAGTGTGGCGACTGCGTTGGTGGCAATATGCCCCGTAGAACGGTGTTGATTGCCTTCTGGTGTGCCATCAATCAGGAATCGGCTGTTATATCTGCCAATGCCCAAATCATGGAAAAATTGAAGATAACGGTTGCTTTGTTCAACATGCCATTCATCTGGCTTAAACCAGATATAATCTAGCGCCACCATCATGCCAATCCGCCACGCATCGGCATAATACACCCCGCCATAATCGCCCCATTCACGCGGTTCACCCGTAAATTCGGCATAATTCGCCATCAATCCTGTCTCTGGATGGGCGGCAACTTGCCAATGTTGGCGGGCGGCGGCAGTGGCTTCTACCCAAAATTCATTATCTTGTGTCGCCAAGCGCGACCAAATTTCATAATAGTGTGGGGCTTGGTATGATGGGTCGGTGAATTGGCTCACCTCACCAATTTGTGGCACAAATACCACTAATTTTGTCTCTGGGTCAAATGTGGGTGTAGCCAGCGCGGTATCTTGATAAATCATGGTATTCAGGATGGTTTGGGCGTGGGTTGAATAATCAAAAACGCCTTCACCATCGCCCCAACGAGCAGAGGCAAAGAATAACGCGGTGGTATACCAAATTTCGCCATCAGAAGCAGGGTTGTTATCAATACACGTCCCGTCTAGGCGGGTATGCCAGCAGAAATACCCCATCCAAGGACCTTCTTTATGATACATAAAGGTATATGCCCATTTCCACAGGCGGTCAAATTCTGCTTTTTTATCCATCTGAACAGCAATCATCATACCGTAGGATATGCCTTCGGTACGAATGTCATTGTTATTGATGTCCACAATATACGCCATGTCATCGCCTAATTCATAATACACGCGCTCATTGTCATCATCGCCATAAAACAATTGCTGAAATACCTCATCTATGCGGGTTTGAATTTCTTCATCCGATAAACCCCATTCGGAGAGGATATTGCGATATTCTCCGCTAGTGAACGCCGCTTCTGTGGGCAATTCTGGGATTTTTGGTTCTTCTTCTTGTGCGGTCACGGTGGTAAATCCTAATGCGAGCAAAAATAGGCAAAATAAATAAATTCGCTTCATCGTGTTTATTTTCTCCATTCAAATCATTGACATTTTGGCGCGATATATGGGCATGTCGTCCATCGTTTGGGTGCGGTGGCATATACGGGCATAAATGCCCTAATGCCACCCTACAAGCCTATTGAATTGTAGGGAAGGATTAGCGCCAACGGCGCGTATATCCTTCCGTCCACATCATCCAATCTCCGCCGTCACGGGTGTTTCATAGACCACCTGAACTTGTCTGGTCTCGGTGATGTCGAATGTGGCGCTTTGGCAAATATCATCAGATGACTTACCAATCATCACCTCAACCGTACCCGCTTCGACAACATAGCTCATCTCGCGGTTATAAAATCCAAAGTGGCGCACATCGAGTTCAAAGGTCAATTCTGCGGTTTGCCCAACCTCCAAATGCACACGCTTAAATCCTTTAAGCGCCTTCACAGGACGAGTAACACTGGCAACAAGGTCGGCGATATATAACTGCACAACCTCATCTCCCGCACATTTTCCGACATTTTTCACCGAGACTTGCACTTGCACCACATCATCGGCTGTGGCTTGATATTGGCTCAAACGCAGGTTGCTATATTCAAATTCGGTATAGCTTAAACCATAGCCAAACGGATAGAGGGGCGAGGCGCTCATATCGGCATAATTTCCATGCCAATGAGACCGCCCACCCGATGGTTTATGACCATAATACGTTGGCACCTGTCCGACATGGCGTGGGAGGGTGACGGGCAAGCGTCCTGCTGGATTTACATCCCCAAACAGCACACTTGCTATCGCACTCCCTCCCTCTTGGGCGGGCAACCATCCGAGTAATAGCGCATTCACTTTTTCGGCGATGTCTGTGAGGACAGGTGGACGACCATTCAACACCACGACAATCGTTGGTGTGCCTGTTTCTGCTACCGCCAAAACCAATTGTTGTTGCAAACCGGGTAATTCGAGGGTGGCGCGGTCAATCGCTTCGCCACTGGTCATCCCCAATGCCAAACCAGAAATATCACCGACCACCACAATCGCAACATCCGCATTTTTCGCATTTTGAATCGCTTCATCCCACGATGCAGTATGTTTGCCTGTGATGCCACAGCCTTGCGCGTAGGTCACTTGGGCAGAATCGCCCACGATTTGGCGAATGCCTTGCAATACGGTGACGGTTGGGGGGCGATGTGCTTCCCAATTGATATTTTTATTCTCTTTATTGGGGGTTGGTGCGACCATATTATCACCCATATTCGACACCCCTTCTAAGTGGGATGGATAGTGATAATCGGCTTGCATGAGACGGGCGTTATCGGCACTAGGTCCGATGACCGCGATTTTCTTGATAGATTTAGACAGTGGCAAAATGTTCGCTTCGTTCTTGAGCAACACCACCGATTTGGATGCCAGTGTGCGTGATAATTCGATTTGGTCTGGGGTGTTATACACTTCGGCAATGCACCCCGTATCTACATACGGATTATCGAGCAATCCCAGTTGAATTTTTTGCCGAACCATGCGATGCACGCACGCATCCACCAAATCGAGGCTAACTTCACCTGCTTTGATGGCATCAATGAGTGGCTGACCATAACAATCGTTGGCGGGTAATTCAATATCGATGCCTGCCATGAGCGCATATTTCGCCGCTTCTG
>CALDGT010000854.1 GCA_937942935.1 uncultured Chloroflexota bacterium
GAGGTCGCAAAAGTGCCTGCTATTACCAAAAAATCGGTAGATGATGTCATGGTCTTATATGAATAGGGGATGTTCAAAGTTTTGAACACCCTGTTCAAAACTTTGTGGTTTATCCCGATATTATTTGATGGTCTTTGTCTCTAACAACCGTTTGATTTCATCGGCATCAAATCCCATTTCAGAGAGTACCGATTGGGTATGCTCACCATACTTTGGCACAGCATTTTCAATGTGGGGTTCACTATTGCTTATCCGAATTGGGCTACGCATCCATGTTGTGCCATCTTCAAATTTACCGAGCATTCCCCGTTCTTTGTAATGAGGGTCATCGCCAATTTCGGCGGGGGTTTTGACCACTGTAAAGCAACAATCGGCATACATCAATTCAACATCCCACTCCGATGCTGTTTTTTGCGCGAATATTTCTTCTAACTCACGGCGCAAATATCCTTGCTTGTCTACTTGTTGGTGATATTCAACCAAATCGGGGCGATTAATCGCGGTACAAAAATTGAGCCAAAATTTGTCTTCTAATGCACCTAATGCAATTGCCCGATTATCTCTGGTCATATAAACCCGATAACACGCCAAACCACCACTCAATACCCCTGCACCTGCTGGTAATCCGAGCGTTTCGGCTTCTGTCCAATTATAAAGTGAAAAGGGAAGGGCGGCTTCGGATAACCCCACATCTATAAATGCACCTTCGCCTGTGCGCTCACGGCGGAATAATGCGGCTGTGATGCCTGCTACTGCCACATACGCCCCACCTAAATCGGCGACTTGCCCACCTAACACTTGCGGTTTTTCCATTGCGCCGATGATACCCGCCAAAGAGACATAATTGAGGTCATGATTGGCGAATGGGGCATAGGGTCCCGTCCCACCCCATCCCGAAATAGCACAATAAATGAGTTTGGGATTTTCTGCGTGGAGGGCTTCATAATCGCATCCAAATTTTTTCATCACACCCGGACGAAAACTTTCCACCAAGATATCGGCTTTTTGTACCAATCGTTTAAGGACACTTGCGCCGTCATTGGCTTTTAGGTTTAGGATGAGGCTACGCTTGCTACGGTTATTCATCCGAAAAAAAACA
>CALDGT010000855.1 GCA_937942935.1 uncultured Chloroflexota bacterium
AACTCCCAATACTCTAAAATAAATATTTTAAATCAACTCCCAAACACCACCCACCACAAATTGGGGCGATTTCCCTTACGTCGGCTAAAAAAACTCGGATAAAAGCAATCCAGTTAGTAAAAATGTTTTTAGTTTGTTTGATGGGTATTATTATCCTTCATCTTGGACTGATCTAGGCTATATCCCATCACTCACATTCACACTCACACCCACATTCACTCCATCGCCAACCATGACACCATCCCCCACACCTACCCCAACTGAAGCGATTGATATATTTGCCACAGAAACTTTTGTCGCCCAAGAAGCCACACAATCGGCATTCAATGTGTTATCTACCCAAGAAGCACGAGCAACGGCGGTTCAATCGCAACGTGATGGACGCGCCACGGCACTCGCAGAAGAATTGGATAATCGGGCAACCGCCACACAACAAGCCTTATCAACATTCCAAGCAGAAATAACGCATGTAATCGCCACAGCAACACAATTTGAACTCAACTTTCGCAACACCGAGCGAGCAGTTACCCAAACAGCAGTCGCAATCGAAAACGAAATGACTGAAACAAAAGAATCTGAATTGGCTACAGTGATGGCGCTCGCCACAGAAACGGCACAAATCGGCACACAACAAGCCGCTACTGCCACATTTGAGGTCTATTTCACCGAAACGGCTGTGGTTGCAGAAGCGAATATGACCGCCACCCAACAAGCACAAGAAACACAAGTCGCGGTTATCCAAGCCACAGAAACATCTGCGATTATCACCCAAACAGCAATCGCCATTGAGGAACAAATAACATCCACTGCCCAAGCGATAGAACAAGAGATGACCGCAACCATGCAAGCCATTGAGACAGAATTATGGCTGATAGCGACAGCGACATCATCCACCGCTACTGCACAAGCAGAATTGGATGCGACACTGACTTTAGAGGCAGAATTATCTCAAAGCACAGCCGTAGCACAAGCCAATTTCAATGCCACAGCGACCACTATTTATGACCTAACTGCCACCGCGACAGAAATGGGTGTTCGCATGACATTAACGGCATTGGCGGTTGAACATGCCACCCAAACCGCACAGGTATATGTGACAGAAACAGCTATTGCAGAAAGTGAATTATTACTCACAGCAACGGCATTGATGGATAATGCAACTAGCACAGCACAAGCGAATATCGAAGCGACCAACACCACCATTGCCAATATCACACTCACAGCAGATTACAATGATGCGCTCACGCAAGTCGCTATATCAGAGCAAACTCAAATCGCCTCGACAATCAATGCACAAGCGACACAACAATCTATATCAGCAACCCAAACCGCTTTGGCACAACCCACCAGCACACCCAACCCAACCCTCACGCCGATTACTGAATTAACCGAAATCACCGCGCCAGATGCACCCGTTCCCACACAAGCCATCACCGACTTTTTGCCACTCATTTGTGGTGGATTAATCGCGCTGGCATTCCTGATTATGGTCTTGGTGATATTTGTCAGGCGCAATAACAAAGACTAAACAACCCCAAACAAAAAACACCGTCATGATAGACGGTGTTTTTGATACGATACATCACAAAAGGTTAATTGCTAGGGATGACAAAACGCAGGCTCATACCTGTGGCAGTACGCGGTAAGAAACCTTCCCAATAGGTATAATCGGGTGTGCGACTGCCCGCTTCATCTAGGCTCACAATGCCTTCATTTGCATTTTCAACAACAGGTTGCAGATAGGCGCTATTATCTACACCGCGCAAATATTGGTCTAAAAATGCGCTGATGAAATGTTGATTGATATTGTTGATGCGTCTTTCGTCCCATGCGGGTTCAGAATAGCGTTCATAATCGCCAAAATTGCGAATTGTGGCGGGTGGTGGATTGGGGGCGACATTGTGTAGTGCATTGGCGTAGGTGAGTAAATAGCGTTCAGAATTGACCGCATTATCAAATAACCCGACAATGGCGCTATAACCCGCCACATCATCCAAATCACCGGCTATCCAAAGCGATGGAATCGTAATCCCACCAAGTGCTTCTGCATCCCAGAATCCAATGCCAGACATGCCAAATGCGGCTAAATCACCGCCCCATGGGGCAAGCACGACAATCGCTTTAATACGTGAATCCACAAACGAGGCATATGCTTCGTTTCCTGCGGTACGCGGGGCAATAATGGGCAAAAATCCTTCTAAAATGCCATTATAACCCGCACCTGCCGCATTTAACGCGCCATACCCACCCATCGAATAACCGATGATGGCAGTATTATCGGCATTGACTAAACCACTGAGGAAACCGTCCTCGCCATTCAAACGTGCAATCTCATTCAAAACAAATACTTGGTCGAGTGAACGATTATATAGGGTGCTAAAAAAGCTGGCGGTATCAGCAAATGTAGAATCGGTATGGTCAATAGCCACCACCACATAACCTTTAGACGCCAAATTTTCGGTGAGATAGGTCATCATATAACGTGACCCCGGGTAGCCATGCGATACAATCACCAATGGATAGGGTGCAGAAGTTGTATCTGGCAGGGCATCGCGCACGGCACGCCCCATAAAGGTGAAATCTTCGACATCCCCTTGGTCTGCGCGTCCTAATTGGCTGGTATATGTGACCATTTCTGATTGACCATCGCCCAAGACGGCGGGATACCACACTTCAACCGTGATGGGGCGGTCATAAGTTGCAGAGGGATTGGTTTCGATGTTTAACATATCAATCTGATTTGGGTTGACTAAATTAATTGTTTGCACCCCAACCACATAATCACCACGTCCTGCAAGGGCAGGTGCATCTGGGGTTAAATCACCATAATAAAAGTCATCTTCCGATTGCGCCATCACCCCAAAGGCGCTCAACATCACCACTACAAATAAGCTATAACGCAATAGTTTGAACAAGTTACCAAATCCTTTCAAAAAAAGTAAATATTGATTGGATTATAAATCAAAATATCCTCCAAAACGGATTTACTTATGAAATCCTCTATTTTGCCTGTTGTTTAGACCTATAGAATCTACTATCATGCACATAATATAGAGGAGCAAAAATTATGCCGACATTCACAATCGTTGGTTTATGTGATTCATCAGAACAAGCCGAAAATATAGCCAAAACGTTATATAATCATATTGAATCCATCGCACAATGGCATATCAATCATCGGTTTAAGTCAGAAAAATTAAAAGGAAAACCAAGCCCTGCCGAATTAGAGGTTGCTAAGCAATACAATCTCACATGGAATCAGTTGCATGATTGGCTCATCGTACAAGAGATAGATGACATCAGCGAGACTGTTAGCGTATATGATAACTTGGTATTCATCACTAGTGGAGAGACGAATGCCTCACCACAACCGTTTGATGCACTCATGAAAGCATTAGGCGCGGATGTGCTAGTAGATGGCGATAATTCGCAAATTGCAGTGACGATTCAGGGAAAAATAAACAATCCACAAAAAATTGCGGATGTGATGAGGGCATATCTCACACAAGATGCCATCGCACCCTGCCCATGGATGATTTATTTAGATGGCGAAAGAGACCCCGAAGCCGATAGAATTTTGGGGTTAGAACCAGTTTATTTGCAACATCTCCGCGCTGTTACTGCGTTAGATAGTCACCCTAGTTTGGCAGGGATTCGTAATCCATCGGTGTATGCGAAGTCGTATATGGAGTTATATAACGCGACTATCAAAGAATTGCCACTGTTGGATGTGGATGATGCCGAAATGCTCGATGACCTGCGTGACGCGAGCGCCATTATCCCAAATTGGGAAAAAAGAGAAAATATGCCCCCCTACCCCACCGCTATTTTGACCGATAATGACCAAATTACGCTCAAAAATGTGCTTTTTGGCGAGATTGCGAGTGGTTTGCCAGCCCTTTTAGCATGGCTAGAGGCAGAAGGGGCAAGCGATATTGATTATGAATTAAGCGAGTAATGCCAACAATTCTGCGCCATCTTTATCTGAACAAGCGAGCAATGCCTCTAAAAGTTGTCGCTTATCGAACAGCGTCCCTTTCATACCGCCTATTTGCACAGCCGTTTGATAGGCGCTGATGGCTTGTTGATGATAGGTTATATCCCCTTTTGCTATCCAGAGTCCTGTTAATGCTAATGCACGACTATAAAGGGCTTCAAAGTTATCTGAGGCAATCGCCAACACAGCATCCGTTAATTTGACGGTATCATGAAAAATTTCGGTTGCCTTTTCGATATGCCCACTGCACCAACTCAGACAACCATATAAAATCATCCCATAATGTCCTCTATCAGGATTATCATGGTCAAGATTCAACGCCTGATGAATTGCCACTAACCCTTTGGGAAAATCGCCAAATAGGAAATAAGCACGCGCCAAAAATATCCAATTGTTTTGCAACATAGATGTGGAATTGAGTTCTTGGGCAATGCGAATAGATTCTATCAAATAGGGTAACGCCTCATCTGGGCGTTTTAAGGTACTCATGACCTCACCTAAATTGACCAATTGGCGCGATTGATTGAGTTTGTCATCCAATTCA
>CALDGT010000856.1 GCA_937942935.1 uncultured Chloroflexota bacterium
TGGGAGACGGTGTAGGGGTTGAGGTCGGTGTAGATGTGGGCGTAAATGTCGCCGATGGGGAGAGTGTTGGGGTATATGTTGGCGTGGCTGTATAAGTTGCCGATGGGGTAAGCGATGGTGTATAAGTCGCACTCGGTGTCGGTGTGGGACCACTTGGCGTATTGGTCACAAAATTAATCGGTTTGTCGGTAGCGGGGCGCGGGGTATTGGTCACAAAAACTTGTTCCCCGCGTGGCAATGATGACATCCCAAACACAGGTACAGCCACCAATAAACAGCATAACAACGCAAAAAGAGATAAGGTACGGCGCATATTGCCTCTTTAGTAATCAATCAACAGAATTCAAGCGCGGTAAAGTATAAGCCCCATGCCGATGATTGCACAGGGCGGTTTGGATTATCGTGGGGAAATCGTTTAATTTGTTCATAAAAATATCTCCTCAATTCATGACTAATATCACAACAAAGCAGGCATATTCATACTATTAGTGAAGAGTGTTTGTCCATACGCTAAAGATACGGGTTATAGCATCCATAGTAGAAAGATTGAACCCATGAAACCACCAAAAGTATTGCTACGCTTCCTCAAATATCCGCCACGTTTATTTTATTCAATCGGATTCGCACGCTTTCTTGGACACCGCATTTTATTATTAACTACTATCGGGCGCAAATCGGGATTGCCCCGCGTTACCCCACTCCAATACGAGACGATAGATGGATGTTATTATCTTGGCTCGGCATTTGGCACACAAGCCGATTGGTATCGCAATATTCTTGTTGATAATCATGTCAAGATTCGTGTTCAAAATCACCATTTCGATGGCATCGCAGAAGCAACAAGCGATATTGACCGCATCACCAATTATCTCGAATTTCGGCTAAAACATTATCCGCGTATGATCAAAGGTATCATGCGTGCTGATGGCATCACCGATTTTTCGCATGAAGGGTTAAAAACATACGCCAAAAAATTGGCATTAGTGATTATTAAACCCACATAATCGCTAAATATGACGTTTAAGGCGCTATTGCCATATCAAAATAACCAGAACAATCATCACAATCACAGAGAATACCGCCAAAACACCACAGGCAATAAATAATCTGCGGGTTTTGCGCGGGTCATAAAATTCTGGGTTACGTTCTAATAATTCAGTAAGAGCTTTTTGTGCATCCTCATTCGTATCATCATAGCCGATGGCATCTTGCAAATAATTAAATCGTTCTTCATCATTTTGTGCCACCAACGAAGCCAAATAATAAGTCTCGGAGTTTCCCTTTGGCAATATCTCTGCCAATAATATGCGGGCTTCTTCAAGCTCATTAAAATTAATTTTCACACGAATTTGTGCATTTTTTCTGGCTAATTCATCTGTCATATAATTATCCCTACTTCAAGGGCAATTGGTTATTGGTATCTGATTCATCACCTCATAATCGTTTATCACGCCTGCCCGCCACCATGTCATTCCCACAACATTCAATGGCACATCGGTCAGATTGTTAAAAGCAACTTGCTGTTCAGATATCGGTGCATCCCCTTGTAATATCGGAATCATGGGCAAACCATAATCACCCCATGTCTCCCATGCAATTTGTATCGTATCTTCTGGAATTTGTCTGAATAAAGACCAATATAAGTAGGGATGAACACTATTCACATAAGGTCTCCACGCATTTGGAAAAATGGCTTCATACTGTTGTGGGCGTGGGTCTATAGCCAATCCAATATGAAAATTGGGGTTATTTAGCTGTGAACGCAACACTGCCATAAATGCGGTGACATCGGCTTCTGTGCCTTCCCAAAAGCCTGTCGAGGTCTCAACATCCAAAATGAGCGATTGCACCCCCTCAACATTCGCCACAGATGCAAATAAATTGGCTTCAGCCGTGGTATCAATCCCTTTAGGCACAACAAAAATATGTAACTCTAACCCATGTGATTGTAAAACAGATACCCATTCGGCAACATCATCAACCCCATTAATTCCTAAATCGCTATTATCAAATTGACCTTGCCACGTTGAGCCATCTGCTACTTTGATGATAACACCTGCTAAATTTGGCGCATTTTCGCGCAAATTTGTAGCAAATTCATCTATTGTTTTTTCGGGTAAAGAATCGCCTTTCCAAACCCAAATGAGCATTTTATTCGCATACGGTGTAAGGCAAGCACTATTACGATTCGGGCGATGCTCACGGATAAATTCAATAGGGTCTACATAATTGGCTAACAAATAATCTAAGTCCATACGTGGATAATCATCGGGATTTTCTTCTAAAATATTTGTGGTCGAAATATCAAAACCTAAATATGGTGCAAACTGACCATTACCATCTCCAATTTCCCCAATTTGTTGCCCACGAAAAACCCTATCTCCAACTTCCACAAGCATATTTTGAGTAGCAGAATAACGCGAATAGGCGACTAATCCATCGGGTGTGAGCAGTGGGTCATGCCGAATGACGGTCACATTTCCCCATACAGGTAATTCATCCCGAAAAATAACTTCGCCACTCGCAATCGCATAAACAGGCAAGCCAACATCTTCAAACATTGACCCAAAATTCAAATTCGCGCCTGTATTATATGCCGTCCCACCAAGCAAAGTCGCAAAACCCACTGAATCATACCATCCAGTGGGCAACACATCCTCACTTGCGCGTTCTTCGGCTGTGCCTATGGGTAAATCATATCCATCGGCAACCCAAATACCTTCTGCTGGTGTGGTATTTGTTGGCGATGGTGTAAGTAAAATCGGTATATCGGTCACATCTGATGTTTCTAGCACAATTTCAGTCGTCTCTGATGTAGGTTGAGAAGTCGAACTATCTCCACCTAAATTACCATTGATGACCAAAAATACCCCAAATACGACAGCCAACAATAAAACAATGACAGCGATTGGAAAAACAAAATTGCGCTTGGGTTTGGGAATATTTTGTTTGAGCAAATCAATTGAGGCATCAAAAAAGGGTTCATGCAAAATCTGATACCCCTGATATTTTGGCAAATCTTGAATATCTGGGGGGAGTAAATCGGGGTCTATGCCATTTTCGCCGTCCACAAATGCCAAAAGAATGGGCTTTTTATGGTCTAATGCGATACGCACTTCTTCACGGACATAATCATCACCACTATCTAAACGGCGTTGAATTTCTGTTTCCCATTTGGGACCAATAACGACCACTACCACATCTGCCCGCGCTAATGCTACCTGAACTTGCTCCCACCACAAGCCAGACCGAATGGTTTTGGTATCTAAAAAGACATTTTTCTCGCCATATTCTTTGACCAAACTATGATAGATGAGGCTTGCCATCGCTTGGCTATCTACACGGCGATACGATATAAAAATGCGAGGCATATCA
This sequence comes from uncultured Chloroflexota bacterium, assembly GCA_937942935.1. GTDB lineage: Bacteria > Chloroflexota > Anaerolineae > Aggregatilineales > Phototrophicaceae. Next base: position 3,376 of record CALDGT010000856.1, read on the forward strand.
GGCGCTCCGCAAATACAATTATCAATAGGGTGATTATAACGTTTTCTATCGGGCTACACCACCAATATATCCGAATTTGTTATATAAGAGAAAGAATCTCCAATGATTCTCTATCTGATATAATGTGAATTGCAAACGAGGAGCTATTATGGATAAAAAACGGTTACTCATCGCCTTTGCCCATCCAGATGATGAAAGTTTTGGGCTTGGCGGACTCATTTCAAAATATGTTGCAGATGGTGTAGAAGTCTATTATGTGTGTTCAACGAATGGTGATGTCGGCACAATCCCAGAAACAATGCAAGGAAAATATCAAACCATTGCCGAATTACGCCTAAGCGAATTGGATTGTGCTTCTGCAAAACTCGGATTCACAGAAGTGGTTAAAGTCGGTTATAAAGACAGTGGCATGATGGGTTCAGAAACCAGCAAAGACCCTGCCTGTTCGTGGTATATTTGGGAGCATACCCCAAAAGTGATGATAGACCGTATGGTGCATGAAATTCGACGCATAAAACCACAAGTGGTCATCACATTCAATAAATATGGCGCTTATGGACACCCAGACCATATCGCTATCCAACGCGCCACAACAGAAGCATTCACCCTCGCCTCTGATTCATCTTATATGCCAGATGACCTTCCTGCCTATAAACCCCAAAAATTGTATTACACCAATATCCCCAAAAGAACCTTACAACTGGGCATTTTACTCATGCGCCTGCGTGGGCAAAATCCGCGTGCAGTTGGGGTGAATAAGGACATTGATGTCATGGCTATTCTGGAAAATTGCGAACCCGCGCATGTGTCGGTGAATATCGCCAATTATCTCAAAGCATGGGAGGATGCCAATGCGTGCCATGCCAGTCAAGGTGGGGGGCGCAAGGGCATTTTACCATTTTGGCTACGCAAGTTATTAGGAGGCAAACAATCCTTAACTCGTATTCATCCCAAACCAATTCGTGATAAAATTGATGAACACGATATTTTTCAGAATATAACACTATGAGCGACCAAACCACCCCACCAACCGATTCTCGCATAGACCGCTTGCTTGATGCCATAGACCTCATCAAAGAGGATAAACAACAAGAAGCATATGACATTTTACGTGGTCTCATTCAAGAAGATGGCAATTTTGAACATGCGTGGTTATGGATGGCGGTGGTGGTCAAATCATTAGACCAAGCAATTGTGTGTCTCGATAATGTGTTGCGGGTTAACCCAGAAAACGCATCGGCGGCAAGCGCCTTGTATCGCCTACGCGAGAGCGAGATGATCATGGAAAAACGGCGCGAGCGCCTGCGTTATTCACGGAATATGTCGCTCATATTATTGTGGGGGTTAACCATCTTCTTGTTATATGCCATGCTCTTTTCATTCGCAAGCAATATCACTATTCCTGGGGCGACATAGACATATATAGCGGGACAAAATATTGTGATGCAATTTTTTGCCCTTCATTACTCTGAATCCACCCAATAAATAAGCGTGTATCGTCTTGCGGTTCGCTTTTACCAACAATATAAATGGTGTTGGTGAGGGGATACACATGGTCATAAATCGTCATCAATGTAGGTTCAATATTATCTATCGCCAATACCTTGACAGAATCGTCTGTTAGAGCATTCAGGTATCCCCAAGAGACATACCCAATCGCCCCAACTGTCTCAGAAACAAGTTTGACCATTTGGTCATCACTAAATGCAAGGCGGGCAATCGCCGTTGTTCGGCGATTGCCCATAACCATACGCTCCAATTCGGCGCGTGTGGAACTACCTTCTTCACGGCTAAACACGATAATATCATCCCCCACCCCATCAACATCTTCCCATGTAACCACTTGTCCGTTATAAATTTGGCGCAATTGATTGAGGGTAATATTTTGAATTTTGGTTTGGGGATGTGTGATAATGGCAAGCCCGTCTTGTGCGATAGGTGCCGCCCATAGTGAACTCCCAATTGGGATATGATGTGTCGAAAAATAGCTCGTGCGGTTGTTTTGCAAATCATCTAAGCGTGTTTGATTATTAGCGGGATACAAATCGAGGGCATACGCCGATGACCCGTCACCATAGGCGTTGAGGAAGTCATTCATAAGGGGATAAGTGGCTGTTGTCGCAGAGACACGCGGGGGAATTGCGGTCAATGTTGGGGTGGTCGCGGGGGAATTGCGAACACCACAACTCACCAGCGTTGTGGTGAGCGCGACAATAGCGATGGTGCGTTGAACAGGCTTCATAACAATTTAGACCAACCGCAAGTACCGTTTCAAAAATCGTGTTGCATACTCGCGCAGACGCCCTTCAAAAATGGCT
>CALDGT010000857.1 GCA_937942935.1 uncultured Chloroflexota bacterium
TTGTGCATGGGTAGTTGCGATAGTTGCATCAGGTTGCGATTCTAAGACCACACTCAAAAAATCGGGTTCTTTGATATATTTCTCAAGGTCTTGTCGCCAACCAGCAGGTAATTTTTGTGATTGATTATCACTCGAAAGCGATTCAATTAATTTGCCAATCACCACCTGTAATGATTGTGTGTCATCATGCGTCTCGCGCAAAATATATTGTGCGGGGATATTCTCTGTGGCTTGGTTGGCAATTTCACCACTCGGCAATAATGGCATATAAGGGGTCATCGCTTCTTGCAAGACTACCCCAACCCGCGCCAAATCCACCTGCCCTACCACATCGCGCAAATCGGCAACTGTGCCAATTTCTTCAAGGGTAGGCATCGGTGGTTCTTCTGCCGCCAATTGCTTAAATAAGGGGTCATCATGCGGGTTTTCGTGCAATTCCGCCATATCTCCCTTAAAAACCACCTCAATTTCTTGTTTATCAGAATCGCTCAACCAAGTCGCTGTCCCCAACTGTGTGAGGACAACATTCATCGGATTCGGTGGGAGCGCCATTTCGAGGGTATCCGATTCATCCAAACGTGGGGCTTCTGTGGTATCTGGCAAAGAATCGGCATGAATCATCTTTTTGAGGATAGGCAACAAATCGCGTAATGGCATGGGAATATCCACCACACCATCCAAATCCAACTGACGCGCCATCGTCATCACATTGGGCATGTGTGGACTGGCGAGGATACGTATATCGGGCGAGATAGCGCGTATGCGCGAGACCAATTCTTGCCCATTCATACTAGGCAAGCCAAATTCAAGAATCGCAATATCGTGCGGACGTGTTCGCAATAATTCTAAACCCGCATCAGGCGTGGTGAATGGAGAAACTTCAAATTCACCAGTGCGCTCCAACGCCTGTTTCATCCCCAATAATGCAGAAAGGTGTTTATTAATCATCAAAATGCGGATGATGGATGTTGCCATAGTCCCTCATTCCAAAATGAACGCCTGTCCTATGTATTATAGCACATTTTTACGGTGTAATGACAGTCAATTGGTCATCATCTCCATTCAAAACTGCGCTATCCGATTTGCCAATCCATCCAACTTCGTCCTGATACATCACCGCATACCAACCACCATCTTCAGAAATACCTAACACATCTACTGTCACACTAATCAATGACCCCAATCGGCGGGCATCGGATTGTGGCAAAGCACGCACCCACACCCCAAGCCCGTCAATGGTGATAGTTAATTGGATGGGAATAAC
>CALDGT010000858.1 GCA_937942935.1 uncultured Chloroflexota bacterium
CTAAACGGGCTAAATTATCGGGACGGGGGATTGTGCCATCGGCTTCACAGGCGAATAAATCTTGATAGCGAATAAAAATGCGGAGGGTGTTTAATCCGTTAACACGCATGAGGTCGAGTTCAAAATCAATCGCGGGGACATCCATCTCGGTTAAAAATCGCTGATTTGGGTAATCTCTTGGATAATAATTAATCCCATAGACAGGATATGGTTTATCTGTTTGCCATAAAACACCGTTTTGAATGGTGATAAATGTACCTGTGCTTGGGGTATAGGCGGGGATGATAGCGAGGGCGCGTTCAACCGAATCGGCGGTACAGTGTTCGAGAGTCAGTGGGGTAGGCGATGGCAATATGAACGGGGTGATTTCGGCAATGTTGGCATTAGGGTCAAAAGTAGCAATGCTCAACCCAGAATTATTTTGTGGTGGGGTAGGTGTACAACCGACCAATAATCCAAGCAATAATCCCAAAATAAAATATCTTCTCATGCTGATTTTGAGTCTGATGCAACCGTTGGAATGGTCAGCGTGAAGGTACTCCCTTCGCCAAAATGACTGCTCACCGTAATATCGCCCCCATGTCGACGTGCAATAGTGCGTGCAAGTGTTAATCCCAACCCGCCACCGGGTATATTGCGGACGACTTCGCTCCGAGACCGAAACATGCGGTCAAAGACCATATCTATTTCGTCATCCGAAATGCCGATTCCTCTATCGGCAACACTACAGAAAACTTTATCTTCATTGCCCCAAGCATGAATCCCAATTGTTTGTTCTGTATGCGAATAAAGAATGGCATTATGGAGTAAATTATAGATGACTTGCTCTATCCGTTCTGCATCTCCCATGATAATCGGCATAGGATTTTGCACAGAAATGAGGATAACCACCTTTCGCTCCTGTGCGATGCCCACCAACCGATTTACTGCTTTGTTGATGATGTCACGTAATTGAATCGGTTGATATGCGAGGGGCATACCTGCCTCAATCCATGCTAAATCCACTAAAGTGTTGATGACATCATGAATTTTGATGGCAGTTTGTTTGATGCGGGTGATGAATTTGGCTTGTTGGTCGTTGAGGTCGCCAAATTTGACGACTAAATCAGCAAATCCAGAAATGCCTGTAATCGGGTTACGTAAATCATGATTGATGGCACGGATGAGGGCTTCTCTGCGACTTTCTAGGTCTCTACGCTCGGTCACATCATGCAAAATCACAATGCGAGACTCATCTGATAGTGTGGTGGCAATGCCAACCGCCAAGCGCCTGCGCGGAAGCCGAATATCAAGCGATTGTTCGCCTGTCCTTGTGAAGAGACTCACTAGCGATGGATTAGCCTCAAATGCCTTTCTGACTGGTTTACCGATGATGTCTTGGGGGGTAATGCCCAACATACCCGCGCCTGCGGGATTAATTTTTTCAATAATGCCCAAGCCAGATGCTGTAATGATGCCGTCTGATGTGCTGAGAAAAATAAACTCACTCTGGCTAATTTGAGGCGCGGTTGTGTTGGTCAT
>CALDGT010000859.1 GCA_937942935.1 uncultured Chloroflexota bacterium
TTAAATTGGGTTGGAAAAAGTCGGATATATTCACTTTTTTTTAATATTTCCAAACTCCAGGAAAGCCCCATGTGATTATCACATGGGGCTTTTTAAGCGATGGTGCTATACGATTTTTATCAGCCTAATCAGTTGTTATCTTGTTTGCCATAGAGGGTCTGTTGGGTAAAGACGGCGACCTAACCAAAGTGATAAATAAACCAATGAGATGAGGGCGGGGACTTCAATAAGCGGTCCCACAACTGTTGCTAATGCTTCACCAGAAGCCAAACCAAATACACCGATAGCGACTGCAATGGCTAATTCAAAATTATTACCTGCCGCAGTAAATGAAATTGTCGCCGTGTCTGCATAAGGGAATTTGAGTATATATGACACGCCAAATGCTATCGTGAACATGATGATAAAATACAACAGTAAAGGTAATGCAATTCGCACAACATCTAGCGGTTGATTGAGGATGACTTCTCCTTTAAGCGAGAACATCATTACAATTGTGAAAAGTAACCCGATAATTGCAGTTGGAGATAGACGGGGTATAAACTTTTTCTCGTACCATTCTTCACCTTTAGCGCGAGTTAGGATGATGCGTGTCAGAAAACCTGCAAGTAGTGGAACTCCCAAAAAGATTAATACACTTTTTGCAATTTCCCACATGGATATATTCAAAACGACTGCCTCACCACCTAACCATTGTGGGACTACAGCTAGATAAAAATAGCCGAGTACCGTGTACATGACGATTTGAAATATTGAATTAATGGCAACTAAGACCGCTGCATATTCATTATCACCACAAGCTAACATATTCCAAATAAGAACCATTGCAATGCACCTTGCTAATCCGACTAGAATTAGACCTGTTCTATATTCTGGATAATCGGGCAACAGAAGCCATGCAAGTATAAACATCAAAGCAGGACCAATGACCCAATTGAGCAATAAAGAGGTTCCCGACATTTTCCAGTTTGTTGCCATTTGTGGCATTTTTGAATAATTTACTTTTGCCAGTACAGGATACATCATCCATAGTAAACCGATTGCAATCGGAAGTGATACTGTATCTAATTTAATTGAATCAAGTGTTGTCCCAAGTGTTGGGAATAATTTTCCTAAACCAATACCAATCGCCATTGCGATAAAAATCCATAAAGGCAAAAATCGGTCTAACATAGATAGCCTCTCAAAAATAGGCTTTGAAGTATTGTTTGTTTTATTGCTCATACTGTATCCTTTTTATCGCTAATCAAATAAAATTTCAGATTATCACCTATACTTGAAATTCTTGTTATTATTTTGTCAACACTATTTTATAAAAGATAGATAATCTTGAATATATGCCAAATATCATATACCAAAGGTTTAGATGGGGTTTGTGTTTAGCCTTTACAGTGGGGGAGTTGATGTTATAATGATTTCAATCCTGCTGTGTTCGTGATGTTGCGACTCGTTTTGAGCCAACACCCACAACGAGGGGATTGCCGTCTGAAACAAAGGTGATAGGCTCGCGTAGCCAAGACCAGCGTCATTCAGGAGAATTCCCACCTGCGAAAGCAGGTTCAAAACACTGTGACACACGGCATAGCGGGTTTCCTTAAACAAACGATAGTACAAAACAGGTCTCATTTTGAGACCTGTTTTGTTATCTAATTCCCATAATCTTCGCCAAAGACCGAAACCATCAGTTCACCAAGTGTTGAGCGCTGCGGGATAAGTACGGCTTCATTGCGGGCGGTGGTGTAATTGGTTACATAGCGCCCATCAATCACACCTGTACGCATATTCTGGCGCGGAATATCTTTCAGATACCATGCCAACTGAATCATATCTTCTAGCGCCATGCCTGTGCTGATGTTGTTTTCCAACGATGCGAGCAAACTCGGCGCGTTGAAAATGAGGGTGGGTAGCATATCAAAATCTAAAATTTTATCCCGAATCGAAAAAACGACTTGTTGCTGACGGCTTGCGCGGTCAAAATCGCTATCCCCATGCCGTGTACGTGCGAATTTGAGCGCCGTTGCCCCATTTAGATTATGTGTGCCTGTTGCCAAATAAAATGGGTCATAACCATAAT
>CALDGT010000860.1 GCA_937942935.1 uncultured Chloroflexota bacterium
TTCGCTCGCCAACGCCCGATATAATGGGTCTAATGCAGTATCCTTAATGGTTTGGATGAACACAACCGCTTCATGCGCCGATTTTTGCTTGAGAATGCCCAATATACTGGCGGTATATAACATGATTTCGGTTGCTGGATGATGTCCATTGTCGTGTATTTTTTGGATGAACGCATTGACATTATCCTGATAGCCTTTCACGGTCAAATCCACGATGATTTGGGTGATGATTTCGCTATGAGCGTGTAAAACATAATCTGTATTTGGGAATATGGGCGTTTCCTCAATGGGATGCAATATTTTCTGAGATACCGATGTTTGTTGGGGTGGCGGGATGATAGGAAATTCAACCGTGTTCAACAAACGGGTGGCTTGCGCGTCTTTATCGGCTTGGAGCAACCCCCAAATAATCGGCAACACCACCGATAAATTTTTTTCGTGCTTGCCCAACAGCATGGCGGTTTGGGCGTGGTCGAATTGCCTTTTTTGGGCGAATTGAACGGCGAATTGCTCATATAAAAGGTGTTTTTTAAGAGGGCTGGTCAATTTGGATACCACCACAAACACGCGGGACGGGTCATATTGCTTAAAAAACCATTCCGCAAGGCTTTCGAGCAGGCTATCGCTCCCTGTGATGATAGCTAGGCTAATGGCTTCATCATATTGCCCGTCATCCAGCATGGCTTTAACCAGCGATGCGATACGCACATCGAGGGGTGTTCGCCACGATTTTATGGAGTAGTCTATGGCTTTTTTGAGCGTGATTTTTTCAATATCACCCAATTCCTTGCCCGACATGAGACCGGTCATTTTTTCGATGACAGACAATAGGTCATCGGCTTTTGTATCGCCCCGCGCATCAAAATCAACTGCTATTTGATACACATTCAGCCAATTTTGCACCTCTGCGGGGGGCATTTCATCGGCGATGAGCATCTCGCGGAAGAGGGCAAAATGGGTTTTATCGCCATAACCCCGTAAATGCTTGATTGCCTCGCGCATGAAATCTTTTTGAGTAACTGGTTTATCAATGGCGCGGATGGCTTGGAGCATCTCATCGCGGATAGGGGCGCTAGGGGTTAGCGTCTCGGCGGTGGCGACATAAATCCGCATCAAGCCTTTGGCTTTTTCGTCTGGTTGAATCCGCAGGCGGGCATGATTCACCGCTTCTTCTGTCCGATTTAGCCAGACGAGCGTCTCTAGGTCATCATCGGTGTATACGCTGGCGCGGATGGTCACAATTTGGCGTGCGATATACAGTTGTGCCACCCATTCGGCATCTTGCGCGGTGAGGGGGTCTTTGAATTGGCGCATGGCGAGGTCTAAATCGGCGACATAGGCGTTATCGCCCATACATGCGATGAATTTGGCTTCTAGCCACTCTTGCGAATTCACCAACAGGCGCAAAAAGTCGTCTTGTCGCCCTGCGCCGATGAGATGATACCCCAATTGATGATACAAATACCCATCATGAGGCACATCCCACCATGCTTTCTGGTGTGGGTTATATGCCATGAGTATATCTTGATGGGTCAGAGATAAGCGCCCGCCCAATTTGGTGCGCGTGTAATCGTGCAACAAGTCGTGTAGGGTGATGGTCTCATCTGCTTGGTTGCGGTCTACCAACGCCAGACGCGCCAAATCTATCACCAATTCAGTGGCATCATAATCGCTCAAGCCACTATCAATTTGTCGCCATAATTTGATGATTGTTTTTTGTGGGATAGCCACATCTTCTGGAAAGACACCAATCGCATGATAGAGGAGTTGGTCTTCGCTCATCAGTTGTTGCACGCTGAGGTCAAAACAAATTTCGAGATTTTCGTGCGGGGTAGATGACCGCCTGCTGAGTTTGATTTGCGAGACATGCTGAAAGGTATTCAACCATTCTATGCCTGTCATGCCT
>CALDGT010000861.1 GCA_937942935.1 uncultured Chloroflexota bacterium
ACCTATATGAATATGGAATAAAAAAGCGCAAATCTGCGCTTTTTGTATATTCATCAATAGATTTTCATCCGCCAATCGGGACGGTATCAGGTGGTGGGGCTTTATCCACAGGTGGGTCAGAGCGTTGATTAGTAGGCACATACCCGATTTCGGTAAAGTATCGCCCTACCCCACTGGCAATCGCGCCGATGAGCTTATCATCCAATTCAAACGGTATCGGCACACGCTTCGCCACATCGGTTAATCCTTGCACGCCTTTATCCACACCGAGCAGGAAAATATCTTTAACCGCTTCAGGTGTCACAGAACGATGCACAAATTTCAAGGCAATATAGGTAATCGTCCCAACCGCACCGAGTAGCGCCAACAAAATCGCACCGAGCGCGACTAACACCTGTGTCAGTACATCACGGATGGTATACGCCGTCACATCGGTTAATTCTTGGGTCACACCTTCCACACCCGTCGGGTCATCTACATTAATTGGTGGGATTTCCTGAGTCGGATTCACTGGTGGGGTTTCCGCTTGGGATTTCAACGGCTTGAACAGGTTGTGGGGTGTGTCCACCCCCTTCCCCATCGCCACTTGGGAGACTACTGACGGGTTGGCTTGTGCTTCCGCTTGCATTGGCATCGACATGAAGGCTGGGATGAACCACCACTGGATTGCCAGCCAAATGGACAGGATGAGAAATAGGAATATTTTGGACGGTTGAAACATGGTCTTTCTCCTCGACCTCTGTGGTCTCTAATTTCTGGAGCGCCTTTTCCATGCGCTCACAATACGGACTGAGAATAGATTGAATTTTGTTGGGGAGTGCTACCAGCGCCGACTTAAACTCTTCGAGTTCTGTCTTGACACTGTGAATAGCCGTTGTATTGGCGGTAATGCCTGCATTGGCATCGGCGATGGCGGTGAGCATGGCATTGGAATTGGTGGTCATGGTGGAACGGAAAACCACACTCTCATCGGTGTGACTCTTCAGCAGTGTCGTGTTTTTTTCTACCGACTCGACCAATTTATCCACCGCGATTAACTCTTTTTCGCGGATGAGGCGGTCTTGTTCGCGGTCATCGGAGATGCGTTCAGATAATTTTGAGATTTGCCCCGCCAGTTCCCCCACCATCTTGAGACGGAGTTCTTCTGCTTTGTCGTCTGCTTCTCGTCCTTCGCGTTTTGCTTTGAGCGCGTTCTCGTTATATTTAATCCATCTCCATGCCACCAACATAGTGCCACCAACCAACAGACACAACAAGAACAAGACCAGCACGACAATGCCAGCTTCTAAGAAGAATTTGTATGTTGGGTCTAATTGGCTCATGCCACTCCTACGAAATACGAATACTTGTTCTATATTGTACCATAAGTATTACCCATTAGCACGCAGATAGAACATATTTAACAAATCTCTAACAGTTACGTTGGGAGTATCGCTTGCTGGATGACCGTCCCCGTGATGGCTAATTCCACCACCCCATGCGAGCTTGGGTCATTTATCCCGACATATAAGCCTGTGGCAGAAAAGGTGTAATCCGCCCTGAACACGATGTCATGTTCCTTATAGATACCGCCAGAGGCGTTCACAATATCATCGGTGATGTCCAATGTCACATCCACAGGGGCATTGGTCGGCTCTGGATTCCACGGACCGCCATACTTGTTGGTGACATCCACCCCATTGATATACAAACGCAAGCCACGCGGATAATTGTCACCGATGATGACCCCAAACTCATGTCCTAAGGCGCGGTTCTGTCCAATCCCATTGCTCCCACTGACAGACACCAGAAATGTGCCATCGAAGATTCGCAATAATGAGTATAACGGCTTGGTCTTGAATTGGATGTTGACGCGCACAATCTCGGTGACGGTGTTATCTAGCTTGAGTTTGAACTCGGCATTCTTGTTGGATGCGTCCATGATGTCAGAAAAATGCACCCTATGGATGAAATCAAATCCATTCCAATTGAGTGGGGCGGGATAGGTAGCAGGCTTCAGATTTTGCACACGCAACCCCTCCAATGCCCCAATGATGGTTTTCGCTGTAGATTGTGTCACTTGGTCAACATTGGATATTTCTAGGCGCACACTCACACCATCTGGTGTGTAAGACTCGCTCACCCCGACCACCCAAAACAGCGCGTCCACTTTCTCCAATTGGAGAATCTTTCCATCTTTGGTCTCCACATCCCCGACATATTTCACACGGATTTTGTCACCCGGACGAATCACCTTACTGACCTTTTTGAGGGACAAAGAATACGTCACTTGTGCCACACTGTTACGGTTGAGCCACACCCGAGAGGCATCATACAGCGCATTACTGGCAATCTCTTTGGATGCAGGCGAATTGGTGAGGGGTGCGATGTCCTTGAATGTCCCTGCTTTTTGTATCACGCCATAGGTGGCGATGCTGTCATCGTCGGTGATGTAATACAGCGTCCGACCATCCGCGCCCGTCATGGTCTTAACCCCCTCACGGGTGCAATAACGGAGTGTGAGCGAGGCTTCCCCCTCCCCTGCCCCAATGGGTATCAACCAATTGGCAATCGCCTCACTGGTCTCGCTTTTCTGGATGGACTCAATAATCGCCACATCGGTATTGGCATACACCCCATTCGGAATCGAATCACCACTGACTGCCACCACCCCACAATCGTCCCCGAATATGCCGACCTGCACCATATTGGATTCAGTCAAGACCTCACGCAGATGTAACCCATTCTGCTCGGCGATTTTCTGCAAGGCAGATAACACACTCACGCCATCGAATCGCGCACTTAATAAGGAAGTGGTTATATCCGCATCCACTAACCACCCCGCCAATCCTGCCAAACTCGCTAACACCTCATTGCGGGGGAGTTGGGTATATTGACGATTGAGTAGCACCGAATAGCGTTTCAAATCGTCCAGCGAATCGGGACCCGACACAGTGAGCGTTAAACCCCCTTGCGAGAAGGTTTTCTGGACATCGCGTATCACCCCCTTAGCGATGAGTCGTGTGCCTGCATCATCGTTCACATACACCTTCACCCGTTTTTCGTTGGTGAGTGTCTCCAGTGTGCGTTCATCGGTAGCAAGGCACTCCAGCGAGAGCGTGCCTGCCCCATCCAACAGGCGGTCAATGGTGGCAGATTTCACCGTTATTGGTCCCGCGCCTGTCTTTGTCCAAGTCGTATCACATACATCTACCCACAGCTTCATCAATTCATCTCCAGCAGAATTTGCTTATACATCACCGACTTAGCGACATTTTCTTGTGTTTGCAAATGGCTTGACCATCCACACGAGGCGGTGCTAGAGGGCATGGTGGCGCTGACAACGGTTGGCACACTATCGTTAATGGAGAAATAAGCTACCCCGTTAATAATGGCGATTTGGATTTTGTAAACGGTGCTAATGGCGAGGGTATGCAATGCCGTCC
>CALDGT010000862.1 GCA_937942935.1 uncultured Chloroflexota bacterium
AATTTTTCATCTGATGCCCCGCCAAAACCCATGCCCAAACCATCTTCACCACCGCCACCGATAACCGTTGTTGTGCAACAAGCACCACCCCCTGCACCTATCCCAGAACCGATTGTTGATATTCCGCCAGTGGTCGAAACACCCCCACAACCCGAAGTGGTCTTAGAACCACCACCCGTTGCCCCGCCACCCGTTCAGACCGCCATGCTCAAGCCACAAAAACCACGACTTGGCGCATCATTATTATTACCCCAACCGTTTGAATGGGTAGAGGTGAAAGCAGGTATTTTGAGTATCCAAGAGGCAATCCGCACAAAAACAGTGTATTTAGATACATTTTATATGGCGAAATATCCCATCACCAACGCACAATATCAACTTTTTGTGGATGATGCGGATGGATATGCCAATTCTGCGTGGTGGGATTTTGCCGATTCTGCCCTTGCTTGGCGGAATGCAAATCCAACCGCCAGACCGAGTGCTTTTGTGGGCGATGAACTTCCGCGCACGAATGTCTCTTGGTATGATGCGATGGCATTTTGTCGGTGGTTATCGGCACGATTGGCAGAGTTGCCCGCCAATCAATCTGAACCGTTCAAATTAATCACGCTCCCCACCGAAAATCATTGGCTACGCACCGCGCAAGGTGAAGATGGACGGGTCTATACATGGGGGAATAAATTTGAAGGCAAAAATGCCCATTTTAATACCAATAAACCCGCCTCTGTGGTGTTATATCCCGAATCGGCGAGTCCGTATGGTGCGGTGCAGATGTGCGGAAATGTGTATGAGTGGTGTTTGATGGAAGATGAAATTAACGAGACTGCTCTCGAATTAAATACATCGCACAAACGACGTGCCTTACGGGGCGGGTCGTGGGCATCGCTCAATTTTGCAGAATTGCAAATTAAGGCGCGGTTACTCCTCGCGCCAGATTATGCCAGTGGGAGCGCGGGTTTTCGGGTGATGAGGATATAGGGATATGGATAAAATTAACATCGCGCAAAAAATGAGCCTGTTCGGTGAGCATTGGAGTCCGAAAATTGTGGCGGAACTCAATGGGCAGGCGGTGAAATTTGTGAAGTTTGTCGGCGAATTTGTGTGGCATAGTCATGAACACGAAGACGAATTGTTTTTGGTGGTGAAGGGGCGTTTTCGGATGGATTTCCGTGACCGCGAGGTGTGGATAGAGCAGGGGGAATTCATTGTTGTGCCACACGGGGTTGAGCATCGCCCGTATGCTGAAGAAGAAGTGGAAGTGATCCTGTTTGAGCCGATGGAAACACTGAACACGGGCAATGTGACGGATGATGCCAAGACGGTGAAAGCGCCAGAACGAATTTAGAACCTATATGATATGAATAAATTATGGAAAATTCTAAAATCGCTTCTCATTCTGGCTTTGATGGCTTTTGTTGCAACCATTGTTATTGCAATATGTGGTATTGTTTTTCTTATAGTGACATTCGATAAAGATGAATTTGATCGTGCTTTAAGTTGTAGCTTTTATTGTAGAGAGGCACTATATATTTCAGAAATGTCGGCTGTTGTACGAGATAGGGCAACCAATAAACCTATTGTGGGGGCATCTGTAACGATGCGAGAATCACCTGTCCAACAATGTCAAGTTTGTGGAAATCATTTATTGCCAACAACAGTGGTAACTGATGAAGATGGTATTTTTCGCTATAGTGGTAAGTCATTCCCCGACTTATATGTGATTGAAATTATGATTCAAGCCCCAAATTGTACCTCTTTATTGAGTTATCGGATGGTGACTGAACTTGACTGGGGGGGAGGTTTTGTTCGGGAAAGATTCATATTAGACTGTCAATCATAACAATTATAAAAACACCCCTATTTATT
>CALDGT010000863.1 GCA_937942935.1 uncultured Chloroflexota bacterium
AGATAACTCTCCCCCTAATGGCGGATAATATAAATATGCTATCCGCCATATATTCACACAAACGAATAGACTGTTTTTATCATAATCTGCACAATAAAATTTTTTTGTTTCTCTTACTAAAATACTTTGCGATGTTATTTGTCATAATCTAACGAAAATATCCCCCATAATTTGGTTAAAAATTAATTGGGGAATGCTTTTGTGTTGGCATAAACTACCAAGCGGATATGATAACTCTCTTAAATCGTGAATTGTAGGGATACGTATGAACAAAACCATGAGAAAAATTCGCCGTAGTTTGTTAACCTTGTTAATCGGGACGATAGTTCTGACAATTGCTAGTGTGGCGAGCGCACAAGATGCCACACCAGAGCCAACGCCAGAACCAACCCCAGAAGTCGTTATTGTAGATGAATCTGCTACTATAGATTCAACACAAGTTATTGAAGAACCAGCAGAAGTTGTTGAGGCGTTAGAAGCCGAACCAACATTATCAGATGCCTTCACTGCTATTTCTGATACAAGTGTTGCGGTCAATACGCTGTGGGTATTTATCACAGGCTTTTTGGTCTTTTTCATGCAAGCAGGTTTTGCTTTGCTAGAAGCAGGTCTGATTCGTCAAACAGGTGTGGTGAACTCATTGCTCGAAAACTTTTCAGATGCAATCATCACCGCCATTAGCTTTTGGGCAGTTGGGTTTGGTATTGCATTTGGCACATCTGCTGGTGGATTCATCGGTACAGATAACTTTTTCCTCTCAAAAGCCTTTGAAATTATCAGTAGTCCCGATGGCGCGTCTGTGAGGTATTTATTCATGGGCGAAGCGAATGAAGCGATGGGTTGGACAGGACTGACCGTGTTATCATTCTTCTTCTTCCAATATGCCTTTGCCGCCACTGCTGGCACAATTGCGACAGGTGCAATGGCAGAGCGTACCGATTATATTGCGAAAATTGTCTATACCATCGGTGTTGGTGCGTTCATCTACCCTGTGGTTGTCCATTGGATTTGGGGTGGCGGCTGGATTGCCTCACTCGGCTTCTGGGATTTCGCAGGTAGTGCCGTTGTTCATACAACAGGCGGTATCATTGCGCTTGTAGGTGCTTGGATGCTTGGACCGCGTGCAAATCGTAAATTTGGTGAATTCCCACCCCCACATAATATGGCATTAGCCACATTAGGCACGATGATTTTGTGGTTGGGCTGGTATGGTTTTAACCCCGGTTCAACTTTAGTTATAGGCGATGTGGCTTTGTCGGTTTTGTTTCCCTTAATACCACACTGGGTGCTGGGGCAGGTGGGTTGGTAGCACTATTCTTTATTTACTTCCGCAATGGTCGTTGGGATTTAACCTTCACTTTGAATGGTTCATTGGCTGGATTGGTTGCCATCACCGCACCATGCGCTTATGTATTGCCGGGTTCTGCTGTGATTATTGGCGCTGTTGGCGGTCTTTTGGTGATATTGGCGGTTGAGTTTATCGAATTGCTCAAAATTGATGACCCTGTAGGTGCGTTTGCGGTACATGGTGCTAATGGTATTTGGGGGACTATTGCCATCGGTTTATTTGCTAATGATGCCTTTGGTACTGGTGCTGGCTTATTGGTTGGCGGTAGCCCAGACCAGCTCATTGCTCAATTAATCGGTATTAGCGCAGTGGTTGCATGGGCTGGTGGGACATCATTCATTATGTTTGGCGCACTCAAAGCTATGAACCGCTTACGTGTTGATAAAGTGGCGGATACCATCGGCATTGATGCTTACGAACACCAAGCAAGCCTGTGGCCCGATGTTTTCCCCATGCAAGTTATCACTAAAGAATAACTATCTAAACTATCTACTGGGGCAAGGTTAACCTTGCTCCCAATACCTACCGTAAGGGGAATGAAGAACATGATTAAAAAAATAGAAGCAATCATCCGTACCGATA
>CALDGT010000864.1 GCA_937942935.1 uncultured Chloroflexota bacterium
TAGTGGCGATTTATCTACCAATTGGATTAAAGCCTCGCGCCGTTGGACGCTCATCGCATGGTTGGCGCTCAGTTTAGGTTTAATTTTGGGCGGACGTTGGGCGTATGATGTGTTGGGGTGGGGTGGTTATTGGGGATGGGACCCTGTAGAAAATGCCGCATTCCTCCCTTGGCTGATTGGGACGGCATTCATCCATAGCGTGATGATTCAAGAAAAACGGGGTATGCTCAAGACATGGAATATGTTCTTGGCGGTTGGCACATTCTCTGCTGTGATTTTTGGTACATTTGCCACCCGTAGCGGGCTTATTGAAAGTGTCCATAGCTTTGCACGCAGTGGCATTGGTTTTCCCATGTTCGTGTTTTGGTTGGGTGTGACTTTCATCTCAGTCTGGCTCATTTTATGGAGACGCAGACGCGGTGAATTGCGCGATGAACACCAATTTACCAATTTGCTCAGTCGTGAAGCCTTGTTTGTGCTGAATAACTTTATTTTTGTGGCGCTCTTTATCGCTATCTTTTGGGGTAGCTTTGGCGCACCAATTGTCTCTGAAATCTTTATGGATACCAATATCACGCTCGGCAAAGAATATTTCTTGCCTGTCGTGACACCCTTGTTTGTCGTATTGTATATCCTCATGGGGATTGCACCCCTCTCGGCTTGGGGAGCGACATCGCTTAAACGTCTGGGATTTTCGATTCTGATTCCACTTGTTTTGACTGGCGTGACGATGGTGTTATTCATCCCTCTCTCTACTTACAATGATGGTGTGATAAATATTCTCGCCCTATTGGGATATGGTATTGTCTTGTTTGCGGGATGGGTGGCAATTTATGAAACCTATCGTGGCGTGATGGCGCGTATCCGCACACACGGCGAGGCATTGCCAATTGCGTTTATTACACTCATGCGACGCAACCCCCGCCGTTATGGTGGATATTTAATTCACTTAGGTATCACTGTCATCGGTATTGGTGTGATTGGTAGCACCATCTTTCAAGATGAAACCACACAAACTGTTGGTGCAGGAGAATCTTTCGCCATCCAAAATTATGAAGTACGTTATGATGGCTTACTCGAAGGTCAAATTACACAAGACGGGCGTGTGATGGATATTGCCCAAATAACGGTGTTCCGCGATGGACAAGAAGTGGCACACTTACGCCCTCGCCGCGATTTCTTCCCGAATGTGAGCGAAGGCATGAACAGTATGACGATTGCAGGCGCTCATAGCACCGCCGAGAACGATTTTTATGTCTTGTTGGTCAGTTGGGAGACCATCACCGAAAATTCTGCCACATTTAAGGTGTATATCAACCCACTGGTGAATTTGGTGTGGTGGGGTGGGTTAATTCTCATCGCAGGCACAGTATTCTCGTTCTTCCCCAAAGAGACATTGCCAGAACGGATTCGCCAACGCGCAAAACAAGCTGATTCCCTCGTGCTGAAGGGGGTGAGCGCATGATGTGGCGTAGCCTGATAATAATTGTCATCTTATTGAGTATCGCGGGGGTGGCGGTGGCGCAAGAAGCCACCCCCGAAGCACCTGCCAGTGAGATAACGAATGCAGATGTCAATGCGGTTGCGAGCCGTATCATCTATCCGTTTGAGGACGGTGGGTTTCGAGTAGTGGTGGAGCAAGGTATTTCCATCACTCGGTTTAATCCGTTGAGTGAGTGTTCTGCTGTGGCATGTGATGCTTGGCGTGATGATATTCGCGCCCTTTTGGAACAAGGTCTGAATGGAGATGAAATTCGTAATATTTTCGCAGAACGATATGGTTCAGAGGCGATTATCATCGTCACTGCTGACCAAGTGAACGATATTGCAGATGATATGTTTTGCCCTGTATGCGAAAATATCCCGCTAGATGCGTGTGGGACGGCGGCTTGTGCCGATTGGCGCAATGAAATTAAGTTGTTTTTAGAGCAGGGCATGACCGAAGCCGAAATTCGCACAGATTTTGTGCGCCGATTCGGAGACCGTGTGGTCGGTGTTCCTCAAGACCCATTTCTCAATGCGTTGTCGGTGATTACACCGTGGGTATTGGTTGCTATTGGATTATTTGTGGTGTTCTCATCTTTCCGCACATGGTCGCAATATAAGAAAGCGCATATAGGCGCAACCGAAACACCCACTGTTGTGCCACCTACAAAACAAGATAAATTCTTAGACCAACTAGAAGAAGATTTGAAAGGTTAATGACTCGATGAGCCAATATAAACCTGTAGAAATGATTGAATTGCCAAAAGCCAAAGGTGGGATGAGCATCGGCACAATAGTGTTGGTCGTTGGCGTCCTCGCTGTGGCGGCGGTATTTGGGATTGCGCTTTGGCGACAACAACAAGCCCAACCGACCAGCGGACCCGCGCCAACATTCTCATTTACCACATTTGATGGCGAGACTTATGACCTCGCCGATTTTAAGGGCAAAGTCGTCGTCCTCAATTTTTGGGCGGGGTGGTGTGAACCATGCAAAGATGAAGCCCCAGAATTGCAAAGCGCTTGGGAATATTATCAATCCCAAAATGCGGATGTTGTCTTTTTGGGCATTGCCTATGCCGATAATGGACCCAGTTCGCTCAAGTTTTTGGGTGATTATGGCATCACCTATCTCAATGCGCCCGATTTAGGGACACGTATCTCTGATTTGTATAACATCAATGGTGTGCCAGAAACATTCATCATAGATAAAGATGGCAATGTCGCCCAATTTATTTATGCGGGTGTGAGGCGTGATTATCTGATTAGCATAGTAGACAAAGCCTTAGCAGGAGTCGCACAATGAGCATTGAAGGAATTTTGCTGTCTGCCGCCATTTTTGCCATTGGCTTGGTCTGGCTGGCACAACCATTTGTATCGAAAAATGTATCCCATGATGCTTTGTCGCGCCAACAAGACCGCCAAAGCCTGTTGAATGCCTATGAACGCCTTCTGGCGCGTCTACGTGACCTCGATGAAGATTATAACTTGGGCAAAATGCCCCAAGCCGATTATGAAACAGAACGCCTTCAATTGACAGAACGCGGAGCAACATTGCTTTCTCAAATTGAAAAAGCCTTTCTTGGTTTGAAATATGATGAAATCCCAACATCGGTGAAGGATGCGAGTGCCGATGTTGAGTTAGATACCGCGATTGAAGCGGCGATTGCGAATTATGTTGCTAAAACTCAGGATAAAGAACATGCCCCGTCTCGGTAAATTGATACAGAGAGGGGTGTTCCCCCTCATCCTTATATCCATCGTCCTCATATCGGCTTGTACAGGTTTGAGTGGCGAGCCAGAAATTGTCGCTACATTGCCACCCCGCGCAACACATCCGCCCGTTGGGGATGTGCCAGAGAATGTAGACATTGCATTAGGGGCGCAAATTTTTGCAGATAAATGTACAGCGTGTCATGGTGTGGGCGGGGCAGGCGATGGTGAAACAGCCTCTCAATTACCTGTCCCTCCGATGAATTTTACAGACCCCGAAGCTGTGAGTGGAAAAACCCCACAAGACTGGTTTCAGGCGATTTATTTTGGCAACCAAGCCTCGTTGATGCCTGCGTATGGTGTGCCGAGTCAAATATCACCCACTGCGCCATTAAATGAAGATGAAATTTGGGCAGTGACGATGTTCCTATTCACATTGTCGTCTGATGAACCCACCGAACCAATAACAACACCCGATGCCGATGTGACCGAAGAAAGTACATCTGCGCCCATAGAGGCGACCCAAGCACCAGAATCTACAACTGAAGTGAGCATAGACAGCACACCAGACCTAGAGCCGACCCAAGATGTTGCTAATTTAGAACCTGTTACGACGCCCGATTCCGAAGCTACCATCGCGCCCGAAGTGACTGCATTTGCTGATGTTGGTGTGATTACGGGTACCGTGACCAATGGGACAGCAGGGGCGAGCGTCCCGCCAGATTTACCAGTTAAATTGTATATCTATGGTGATACTAACGCGGTTGAAGTCGGAGAAACTACCCTTAACGCCGATGCAACATTCATATTTGATAATGTGTCTATGTCGCATGGCGAAGAATTTTATGTGACGGTGGCTTATTCGGGTGGATTTTTTGTGAGCGAAGTCCTCACACCCGATTCTGGGACAAATACCCTCGATTTGCCCGTGATTATTTACGATACCACCTATGACCCACAAGCCATCCGTGTGACCAATATTCTAACTTATGCGAATGTGTTAGAAGAAGGTGTTTTGGATGTGGTACAGGTGATTGAATTTGCCAATATCACTGATAAATTATATGTCCAAGTAGCAGATGATGTGGTATCGGCGTTGATGGTTGGTTTGCCAGAAGGTGCGATATTTAACGATGTCACAGGGGGGCGGTTTACCCTATCAGAAGATGGTCGTACAGTGACCGATTCTCGCCCAGTATTTCCACAAACTGCCCAAGAATCAGCCCATACCCTGCATTTTGCCTATACGATTCCATATGACGGTGATGTGACCATTGAGCAGACCTTCCCCTATTTAGTTGAGGGTGAATTAGATGTCCTCATTCAACAAAATGGGCTTTCTGTAGATGGGGAAGGATTTCAATCGCGCGGGAGCAAAATGATTGCCGAAGGAGTATTTGCCGATTTTGGTGCGACACTCTCACTGATGCCACAAACACCGATTATTTTTAGTGTGCGCGGGACAGTGATTCCAGAAGAAACAGAACCTACGACAACATCATCTTCACCGAATTTGCCGATTGCAATTGGGTTGGTTGGCGCGGGGGTGCTATCTATCGCATTGGCAGGATTCATTTATATCAAAGACAGACGAGAAGCTCAATCAAGCCCAAATTCAACAGATTTTAAAGCAGAAATCAATAACTTGATGAAGCAAATCGCAGACTTAGATATTCAACATAAAGAGGGGAAAATCTCAGAAGGTGAGTATCATAAAAAACGGGATGCACTCAAGTCTCGGCTCACTAAATTGATGAAAGACCAAAAATCTTAATAAAATTTTTTATCAACACAACCCAAAGGAGTAAGAAATATTATGAGTGTCATCGGCGTTAGCAAAAGTCAGAGTGAACAGGAGCTTGTACATCAAACCCTGTTCACCAATACACATTATCGTAATGTAATCCTCCGTTTTTGGAGTTTGGCGGCTGTTTTTAGCTTTGCCATCTCTCTCTATTTTGCCCTATTTTATGCAGGCACAGATGCCACAATGGGCAATGTCCAACGGGTGTTTTATATGCACGTCTCGGCATTTGCTGGCGCGAGTGTCTCATTTTTTGTCACGCTGATAGCAGGGGGGATGTACTTGTGGAAGCGCAAACAAAAATGGGATACGCTTGGCTTGGCGGGTGTTGAAGTTGGCTTTGTCCTCTCCATTATTACCCTTGTTACGGGTTCAATTTGGGCGCGTCCAACATGGAATGCGTGGTGGACATGGGATCCACGCCTGACCTCTGCGGCGATTATGGCACTCACGTATGCGGCATATCTCATGCTACGCAATGGTATCGAATCACCAGAACGCCAACGCACCTTTAGCGCCGTGTATGGCATCTTGGCATTCTCGACTGTCATTTTTACCTTCATGATTACCCGTATGCGTGGCGATACCATTCACCCCAATGTCATCGGTAGTAGCCCTGTAAATGCCAAAGGTACATTTGAAATGGTAGATAATATGCGTGTGGCATTTAGTGTCAATATGTGGGCTTGGTGTGTGTTTATTGCACCTGTGCTTGTGTGGTGGCGTATTAGACTCGAAAATTTGTCGAATACAGCCAAATTGCGTCGCGCCGAATTTTTGAGCCAAGAAAATTAAGTGAGTGAGGAGAAAATATTATGCCACCTGTACCCAATACAGATGCTTATATGGTTTTGGGCTATGTTGCAATTATAACCATTACAAGTTTGTATATCCTAAGCCTTGCTTTGCGGTATCGCAATGTACATAAAGATATTGAAGCATTAAGCGAATAATAATTTGTGATGTAAGAAGAAATATCACCATCACATCAAATCATTAGAAGCACAAGATAACCCAAAACTGACAATTCCTATCGAATTAGTCGGTTTTGGGGGTTTTATTTCTAGCAAGGTGTGATAAGATGAAAATGCACTTAATGAGAGGGATGTAAGACTGTGAATTGGGAAAAACTCAACGCTGATTTCGAGACATCAGACCCCAAAAGCATTTTGCGTTGGGGATATGAGACATTTGGTGATAAGTTAGCCATCGTTACCAGTTTTCAACCGACTGGGATTGCTACCTTGCACATGCTCACCGAATTAGGGGCAAAAGTGCCTGTACTAACCCTAGATACTGATATTTTATTTCCAGAGACTTATCAACTTATTGATGAAGCCGAGACCTTTTTTGGCTTGCCGATAACCCGTATCCACCCCGAATTAACCCTCCAAGAACAAGCGAAGCAATATGGTGATGCCCTTTGGGAGCGAAACTCTGACCAATGTTGTCATATCCGTAAGGTTGTGCCATTAGATAAGGTACTCAAGGGAAATTATTCTGCTTGGGTGACAGGCTTGCGCCGCGACCAAACTGGACGCGAAAAAACACCAATTATCAAATGGGATGAGAAATATGGCATGGTGAAACTTTCGCCGTTTGCCAATTGGACAAATGAAATGTTATGGATTTATATCCATGCCAATGAATTGCCCTATAACGAATTACACGAGAAGGGGTATCCGAGCATTGGTTGTAATACACCTATTTGCACACAACCTGTCAGAGAAGGGCAGGGAGACCGTGCAGGACGTTGGGTGAATAGTGATAAGGTGGAGTGTGGGATTCATCTTCCCGCCAAAGAGGGTTAATTCATGGATTTAACGACACTGATGTTATGCGCGGCGGCTGGCTTCTTTGCCCAAATTTTGGGCGGGGCGCTTGGTATGGGCTACGGGGTGAGTAGCAGTATGTTGCTCATGAGTTTTGGTATTCCCCCTGTATTTGTGAGTGCAAGCATCAACACTGCCGAATTGTTTACAGGCGGATTTACGGGACTTTTGCATTTTCGGATGGGAAATGTAGATAATACCCTATTCCGAAAGCTGTTGGTCGGTGGTGTATTGGGTGCAATTGTTGGCACATTCATCCTCGTACAAGTTCCGGGTGATACACTTAAGCCATTTATCGCTGTGTATTTGTTCATTGTCGGTTCTATCATTATTTATAAGACCATTAACCCGCCACAACCGCGCCAAGTGACCCGATATATTTATCGGTTAGGCATGTTAGGCGGATTTTGTGATGCCATTGGCGGAGGCGGATGGGGGGCGATTGTCACATCCACATTGTTGGTGCGTGGTAATAACCCCCGCTTAACCATTGGTTCTGTGAATGCCGCACGCTTTTTTGTGTCGTTGGTGACAGCAATTGCGTTATTGACATTTATCCCATTTGCGGATGTAGCGGTGATGGTAATTGGGCTTATTTTGGGCGGGATGCTCGCCGCACCGATGGCGACCATTTTATGTTCGCGCGTGCCACCACGCACCTTGATGGGTGTCGCAGGCGTAGTGATATTGCTTTTGAGCGTTAGTACATTGATTATTTCGATTACGACAGCCGCCACTGTGTAATTGTGCAACTTATCTACTCAAATTTATGCACATTCATCTCTTGCATAATAACGACCTGTTGTGTTATATTTCTTCCATGTTCAGTTTTTATAGAATGAGATTTTGAAAATGTATTACCAAATTTCTGATAAGAAGGCGAAGAAGAATATCCCCTGACCAAAATAGTCGGGTTTTTCGCGTTAGTATCAGATAATCACATGAGATTATAAACGCCACCCGCAAGGGTGGTTTTTTTATTCTAGGAGAAAGTACCATGCAAGCATTTATCATCATCACCAAGAAGCAATTCAAGAAGCCGAAGCGACCCTTTTGGAGTGCTTGAATTTGCCTGTTACCAGACGACGCAAATCCACAACCGCCTGCCAGAAGGGAAGTCCCACTGTACAGGCGGTTTTTATTTTGTCTACTGAAAGTCTAAAAAGGAGATACCAACATCATGAACACTGCACCTTGCCCTGTATGCGAAGCCACCGTGAATATCCCCGCCGATGCTATGCAAAATGAATTGATTGCGTGCGCCGATTGTGGGTCTGAACTCGAAATTATCAGCCTAAGCCCTGTGCAACTCGATGTTGCGCCAGATGTCGAAGAAGATTGGGGCGAATAATCCATGCGCGTAGCCATTTTACTCACACACATTCGACCAGAAGAAAAATTGCTCATCAACGCATTTGAAGCGCGTGGCATCACACCCGATGTCATTTTAGACCGTGATTTCAATTTTGATTTGCTCGGTGATGCGACACAACTTGCCCCATCGGGCGTTGCTTGGGATGAATATGACCTCGTGTTGGAACGGTGCATTAGCACTTCACGCGGGTTATATGCCCTGTCTATCCTCAATCAGTGGGGCGTGCATACCCTCAATAGTTATCATACCGCGTCTATTTGTGCGGATAAAGTCCAGACAACCCTCGCGTTGGCGCGTGCCAATGTGCCACAACCCCGCGCACGGGTGGCATTTGACGAAGAACATGCGCTGGATGCGATTGAAGAACTCGGTTATCCCGCCGTCCTCAAACCCGCGACAGGCTCTTGGGGGCGGTTGGTGGCGCGGATGAATGACCGCGATAGTGCCGAAGCCTTATTAGAACATCGACAAGTGTTGGGTGACTATAATTATCACACTTACTATGTCCAAGAATTTGTGCATAAACCATCCCGCGATATTCGGGCGTTTGTGGTGGGCAATCAAACGATTTGCGCCATTTATCGCACTTCACCGCATTGGATAACCAACACGGCGCGGGGCGGACAAGCCACCAATTGCCCTGTTACACCTGAATTGAATGATTTATGTGTTTCGGCGGCGCGTGCGGTGGGCGGTGGCATTTTGGCGATGGATGTATTCGAGACACCTGATGGTGGGTTAGTCATCAATGAAATCAATCACACGATGGAATTCAAAAACAGTAGCGCCCCAACAGGTGTGAATATCGCTGATGAGGTAGTCGCTTATGCGCTTTCTACCATCACCGAAGGAGCATTAGCATGACCTTGACAGTCGGTATCGTTGGCGGGAGTGGATACACAGGCGGGGAATTGTTGCGCTTGTTGCATGGTCATCCTGATGTGCGTGTGACACAAATAACCAGTCGTGAGCATGTTGGCGCGTATGTGCATAGTGTTCACCCGCATTTTCGCGGGGTGTCGCAATTGCAATTCATCCATCCTGATAGTTTGCAAGCCTGTGATGTGTTGTTTTTATGCTTGCCACATGGCACAACGGCAGTTCAAATTGACCGATTTGCCTCTCTTGCGACCCGCCTAATTGATTTATCTGCCGATTTTCGCCTGTCTAACCCCCAAGATTATCAAACATGGTATGAGACACCCCATCCCGCGCCGAATTGGTTGCCAAAATTTGCTTATGGCTTGCCCGAAGTGAATCGGGATGCGTTACGCAATGCGACTTATGCGAGCGGT
>CALDGT010000865.1 GCA_937942935.1 uncultured Chloroflexota bacterium
TGGTGATTGGCAAATGGTTTATTACTATGAACTTTATTTGCCTAATTTAGAACGGCGCTCGCTCCGCCAATGGCAGTTAGAAGAGGGTGGCACATACCAGACAGGTTTGCGCGACTTATTGAACGCGCATAACGGTGTATGGTTGATGCACTGGTCGAGTGATACGAGCAGTTTTGAAGCCTTGCGCGATATGGGTTATATCCAAACCGCCAAAACCAGTTGGGCATGGGTCGAAAATAGCTGGCTCGATTTATATCGGTTTGACCGCATAGATGATACGACTCTCGCCGAATATCAAAACGGGATGAACATTCGGCAAGTACGGGTGTCGGATGATAACTTGGTCGAAATTTGGTGGTCATCCGATGCAGTTTTAGACCAAAATTACACCGTATCCGCCATTTTATTGGATGAAAATGGGCGCTTGGTCGCACAAGATGATAGTTATCCGTTTTTCGGGCAAAATCCCACCAGCACATGGGCAGAGGGAACAATCACCTATGACCCGCATCATCTCAAATTGGTGGATGGTGTATCGGCATTACCCGCAGGCACATATACGGTGGGTGTAAAGGTATATTTATTGACCGATACCCTCACCATCCAACTAACACTAGGCGGTGATGAATATGCGGTGGTAGGGACGGTGCATATCCCATAATGGAGTGTAAAACATCTCATATCATCATTATAAATATGACAATCATCACATGCTAGAAACGGATGATGAAAATAAAATGAAATATAGGGAATCCACCCAACACAATTTTAGAAATAAGATATGGGGAGAATCATGTCAACATCCAAACAACTCTATTGTAGTGAATGTGATGCAGTCACAGAACATGTGAAAGTCAGTTATGCGGATATTCAGGCTATGAAAAAATTAGCTGACCAGAAAGCAAAAAAAAACGATGGCATATTATCGCAAATTTATTAAAAACAACCCGAATGGCTTAAATATATAAATTTTTGTAACACAGCTATAGCTGGTGGCATTTTCAATGGATTAAGTAATTATTTTCTTGGAAAAGATTATAGCTCATTGTGGATTTGCTCAAAGTGCCATAATCCCCAATCACGCATATTTGAATAGGATTTTATCTATTCCTGATAATCTCATTAAATTGCGCCTCATACGCATCTATCACACGGGTGGGCGAAAAATGCGCTTCAGCATACGCCCGCGCCCGCACCGCGCAATCCTCTAGCAAGGCTTGGTCATCCATCAACCGCGCCACCGCCCCTATCATCTCATCCACATCACCGACAGGGGTGATAATCCCCAAATTATTATCATGAATGAGCGAGGCAACAATCCCCGTCTGGGCGGCGACAATCGGCACACCAGAGGCAGTGGCTTCAAACCATTTGGCGGGGATTGTGCCTTCATACAATGGCGCAGGACGCATTGCCCATATTGTGATGGTCGAACACGCCCACGCGCTCGGCATTTCCTCATGGTCTACCCATGCCACTTTTATCACATTTGGCAAATGAGTCGTGTTCACCTTATCGGCTTGTGACCCACCACCAATGAATACAAATGCCCAATCTTCACGCTTGATATAATAATTTGCCACCGCGAACATCGTATCAAAATCATATTGTGTGGCGAATGTGCCGATGAACGAAATAATTTTTTTATCTGTGGGCAAATCATATTTTTCTAAAAATGGCGCAGGGTTTGTATCGGGGCGGAATTTATCTAAATCAACCCCATTGAAAATTACATGGACTTTTTGCGGGTCGGGTATCATCTCGCGGATAGTATGCGCCCATGCGGGACTGAGCGCAACAATCGCCTTCGCCCGCAAATAAGTGCGCTTCACTAGCGATAATGCCAAGCGGTAAATACGACTTTTTTCGGTGAGTGCGCCAACAGATAACAAGTGTTGGGGCCACAAATCGGAAATATTGAGCAAGTATGGACGGCGCTTGATAAAACTGATTGCTACCCCTGCGAAATTGGTAAAAACAGGTTGACCTTCGATGAATATCGCATCGGGGCGACTGATAAAAATCCCGCGCAAAAATGCGGTGAGCATGAATGAGATTTGACTGATGAATTTTCGGCTAATTTTGGGGCTAGATGTCGCCCAAAGCCATGTGCGTATGACTGTCATGCCATCTCGATTTTCTTTGATGAATAATCGCCTACGGTATCCTTCTTTAATTTTTCCAAGTGGGTAGTGTGGCATGGTGGTTAAGACCGTAACCTGATGCCCCCGCGCCATCAATCCGCGTGCTAACCGTGATAACCGAACCGCCGCCGCACCAGAATCGGGTTCAAAATAAGTGGTGATGAATAGGATACGCATGACAATTGCCTCTTATCCGTTGAGAAATCGTGGGCTAAATTATAAAAAGATTCTACACTATAATGAGAATGATACGATACAATAAAAATCAGTGATAACAATTACCCTATTATGGGCAAAACGGGATGAAGTTCTAATGGAGACCATTACATCAAAAAATGACCCACTCATCGGCAAAAAGTTGGGCGATTATGTCATCACCGGTGTATTAGCATCGGGTGGGATGGCGAAGATTTATATTGGGCGAGACGAAAAACTAGAGCGCGATGCCGCCATCAAAGTCCTAACCCGCGCTATGCTCGATGCCGACCCAACCTTATCTGAACGCTTCACCCGTGAGGCAAAAGCTGTCGCCAAACTAGACCATGAGAATATTGTGCCAATTTATCAATATGGTGAAGAACATGAAGTTTACTTTTTGGCGATGAAACTCATCAATGGGCGCGATTTGGCAGATGAAATCAATGACCTGCAACGCTTGGGGCAAACCATGCCCTTACCGCGCATGTTTTATCTGCTCAAGCAAGTGGCAAATGCACTCGATTTTGCCCATCAACACGGCATTATTCACCGCGATGTCAAACCATCGAATGTGTTGATAGACCGCAATGACCGCGCCTACCTGACCGACTTTGGGTTGGTGTTGCGCCAAGATATTGATATGACACGCGGAACAGCCTTTGGCACACCGCGTTATATTTCGCCAGAACAAGCCCTCGCTTCTGAACGGGCTGTCCCACAAAGCGATACTTATTCGCTGGCGGTGATTGTGTATGAAATCCTAACGGGGACAATTATGTTCAAAGGTGATACGGCGATGCAGGTGGCACTCAGTCATATCAGTGAGCCACCACCACTCCCAAGTGCGATTAATGCCAGTATTCCCAAGAGTGTCGAGCGCGAATTATTAAAGGCACTCGAAAAAGAACCCGAAAAACGCCATCCGAAATCTAGCGATTTTATTAAAGCTCTCGAAATTGCCTATGGGAGCGATATTATCAAAGCAACTACTGCGCCAACATTATTAGACCGCCCGACCACCTTCCCCATCAAAGAAGATGCAAAAGACGAAAAATCTATTTTGTCATCGTGGGATGAACCCCTACCCAAAACATCCTCTAAGCCCAAAGGCAAAGGCAAAACAAAATCTGCTGAAGCGCCAAAAGACAAAGAGAGTGTTAAGCCAACCGAAACACCGACCACCGAAGCACCAAAAATTCAACCCCTTAAATCGGTAGAAGCACCAAAAGTAGCGCCTGCACCCACACCCATTGAATCGGCAATTCCAAAACTAGAATCTACGCCACAAATCGTCATTAGCCCCGATTCATTGAGCAAAAAAC
>CALDGT010000866.1 GCA_937942935.1 uncultured Chloroflexota bacterium
TGTTTTTCATGTAGTAACCATAAAGGCAGTCAATTTGCCGTCATAGATGACAATGGCGTGTTACATAAACTCACTAAAACAACAAAGCAACAATTTATAGGTATATTTGCGTTAATTAACCCCCGCAAAGAGAATCCGCACGACTTTTTAGAATTAGATTTTACGACTTTTTATTTTGAGCCGATTGATAGGAATCAGCGAGGACAATATACCCTAGATATACTTGACTTTAATGAGAGATTGGAATCATTTAGAAGGCGTGCATTTAAGGATTTTTTGAAATGGTTAGATTTATATGCCAATGCGAAATCTAAAACAGAACGTGATTATCTCTTTGAGGATTTGCGAGAGAAAGACCATTTATCGGTATGGGAAGAAATGTGTCGCGTCTATCGTGACCGAACAGAATTGTGGGATGAGATTATTCGAGAAGAAGCCGAAATGAGAGATGCAATAGGGCAAACAGAAAAAACACCATATGAAAAAATTGATGAAGCATTCAAACTCCTCTCAGAAGAACGATTATCAGAAGTTTTAGCTATCACCTTCATTCCCCAATAAAAAAACCATCCCCGTGAGGGGGATGGCTAGGAGGAGGGATATGACATGCGGTGGCATTTCTGCCACCTTTACAACATAAGGAGGTTAAATATCTTCTTTCACGCCCTTGAGTGCCGCATGTGCCGCCGCAAGGCGAGCCACTGGCACACGGAACGGTGAACAGCTCACATAATTGAGTCCGACTTTGTGGCAGAAGGCGATACTTTGGGGGTCGCCACCATGTTCACCACAAATCCCGACTTCGATATTCGGACGCGCACCGCGCCCTTTCTTGACGGCTAAATCTACCAAATACCCGACACCATCGGCATCCAACACTTGGAATGGATTTTCTTTGAGCAAGCCTGTTTCGACATATTCGAGCAAGAATTTGCCTTCTGCATCGTCACGGCTAATGCCGAATGTGGTTTGGGTCAGGTCATTTGTCCCAAAAGAGAAGAATTCAGAATATTGTGCCATGCGGTCGGCGATGATGGCGGCGCGTGGCAATTCAATCATGGTGCCGATTTTGTATTCAAACTTCACATTATAGCGGGTCATGGTTTCGAGTGCGACTTCTTCAATCATTTCGCGCATGAATTTGACTTCATTTTCATGGCTGGTGACAGCGACCATGATTTCTGGGTGAACATGAACACCTTCTTGCACCAATTCGCACGCCGCTTCAAAAATGGCGCGGACTTGCATCCGATTGATGGCGGGGCGCATAATGCCCAAGCGCACGCCACGCAAACCGAGCATGGGGTTAAATTCGCGCAAGCCTTCAACGGCAGTCATGAGTTCTTCCACCCGTTGTAATTCTTTCGGGCGGTCATTCATAATCCGCAAGCCTGCCGCACGCATTGCCAATTGTTCATGGTCTGGCATGAATTCATGGAGGGGTGGGTCGAGCAAGCGAATGATAACAGGGTAACCATCCATCGCTTTGAGGATGCCATAGAAATCGTCATGTTGGAATTGTTGCAATTTTGCCAAATGTCCCAATTCTTCTTCGCTATTGGGTTCAGAGAGAATCATGGCTTGCACGATGGGGAGGCGTTCTTCTTGGAAGAACATATGCTCGGTACGGCATAACCCAACACCTTGCGCCCCATATTCACGCGCACGTTTGGCATCTTGTGGATAATCGGCATTGGCATAAATGCCCAATTTGCGATATTCATCTGCCCATTCGAGCAATTTACGCAGATAGGTTTCGCGCATAAAGTCGGGTTCGACACGTTTAATTTCGCCGACATACACTTCGCCTGTACCACCATCAATCGAAATCATATCGCCTTCAGAGACGACCAAATCGCCAACGCGCATGGTGCGGGCGCGGAGGTCAATATCGAGCGCATCTGCACCGCATACACAAGGCACACCAAATTGGCGGGCGACGACTGCGGCGTGGCTGGTTGCGCCACCGCGACTGGTCAAAATACCTTTAGAAGCGAGCATCCCATGCACATCATCGGGTTTGGTTTCTGGAC
>CALDGT010000867.1 GCA_937942935.1 uncultured Chloroflexota bacterium
GGCAAGCGAATTGCTACGGGGTCAGAAGATAAGACGGCGCGGGTGTGGGATGCCCAAACGGGGGAATGCCTCACTGTCTTGATGCTGGATGCGCCTGCTTTGTGTGTGGATTGGTCTACCGACGGTGATTGGTTGGCGTTGGGGGATAGTGCGGGCAGGGTGATATGGGTGAAAGTGCAAATTCAATAAGCGATTTCTAGGCGCTATTTTGTGTATGCTCAAGACATAATAACAAATTATGACGAAAAAAGGAGCAATACACATGAAACGCATAAAAATTTTGATGATACTCTTAACCCTGATGTTGGCATATGCAGGACTCGCATTTCCTGCCAGCGCCCTCACCGATAATTTGCCTGCCTCATCGTGGTATGCGGTGGTGTGGAATCGGGATGATGATACCCTGCATTGGGTGAATCATGTCGGGGAACAAGCCAGCATCCCGCGCCCCAAATTGCCCAACGAAGCGGGGTATGGTGTGTCATTTTACATCTCACCCAACGGGCGTTATATGGTCATTCACGGTATGTTGACCAATGGGCGCGATGGTTTGGGATTTTATGACCTGCAAACAGGCACATTTTTGCAAACGCACGAAGCCCAACAAGGCGAAGTCATCGTCACCACCGACCATAGCCCGTTCACGCTGAACAGCCAATATGTGGCGGTGGGGTTGCGGACAGAATCTTCGTGGCGGGTCATCGCATTTGATGCCACAACGGGTCATTCGGTGGGGGAATTGGCATCGAATAGCGCCAGCCTGCCACAAGGGTATATCCCTGCGGGGCATTTGCCACTCGTATCGTTATATGATGTGGATGAAGGCTTGGGGCAATATCGGGTGCATGTGCGCTTTATCCCCAACGGACCCGTGATGCCAGATGTGCAACAAGTCGGATTTTCGTGGATTCCTACCCTCAATATGGTGCAATTCAATAGTATCCCCGCCAATGTACGCCAATTTGATGTGTTGGGCGCGACGGGTCAAATCGCCTATACCATGCCAGACCCCATCGTGCCGATGAATAATGTGGGTGTTTTTCGGGGGATGATAGGGCATTTTGATGCGCCGATGCCTGTGTTTAATCAATCAAATGCGTTGGCGGTGTCGCCAAAATGGATTGCAAGCGGATTGATGGTTGCTTTCCGTGTATCACAACAACCATACGCGACCATGTGGTATATCATGCCCGCAGGTGGTGGTGAAAGTATCCCATTTGCGCCCGATTACGAGTATCTATATGGCACATTAGACGGCTTTTTGATTGCCGATGTGGATGCAGGGCATATCAAATATAGCAATACCTTGCAATTTGAAGCCTTTTCGCCAACTGTCGGGAACACCGTATTCAGCACCAATGGGACATTTCAGGTGGTGTATGTCACCCCTATGGGCGCATCGTTCACCTTGCCGAGTGTTTCGGATGGTACACCCCTCATCGGTGTGGATAGTGTTGGTGGGGTAGCTGTTGCCCAACCCAATACGCCTGTGCCACCTGTGGCGGGTGTGAATCAGGTAGGTGGGGTCAATATTGCGCCTATCCCGACCAATACGCCTGTTTCGCCAGTGGTGAATGTCGCGCCACCTGTTATTGTCCCGACCAATACGCCTGTTTCGCCAGTGGTGAATGTCGCGCCACCTGTCTCGCCGACCAACCCGCCTCGTCAGGGCATTGGCGATGGTGATTGTTCGATGGCGGTGAGCCAAGTGCTATCGGTTGGGATTGTTGGGCATGTCCTCGATTTGGGTGGTACATTGGCACTCCGCACCAATTTGCACGACGAATTTCCATCGCACCAAATTCCTAGCAATAGTTATGTGAATATTGTCGGCGGTCCCACCTGCCATAAGGGACATCGCATGTGGCGGATTACTTTCCCGATGAATGGTCAAATTGTCGAAGGGTATGTATCGGAAGGGGTGAACAATATGCGCTTCATTGATTTGCCATGAGGTAGGGTTTGGATGTGGTGGGACATACGGGCATAAATGACCTAGTACCCACCCTACAATCCTGTGCGGATTCCCAACA
>CALDGT010000868.1 GCA_937942935.1 uncultured Chloroflexota bacterium
TCCCAATCGGCGGAAAAATCCGCGCCCCATGGGTTGCACAAATATTACGTGATGAATCGTTGGGGTTAAAAGGAATTCCAAATAAAGCGCGGGTTGTCGCTTATCTGAATGGTACACACACCAGCCAATACGGACGCAGTAGGGCGCGACTTATTGCCAAACTCGCGCTTAAAAATTCGCGGTTATCGAGTGTTGTAATGGGAAATGCGCGTGCAAGTGAGCCTGTATACGAAATTCAGCGCCCATTAGGGGCAATTGTCTTGGCGGCGGGGTTATCGAGTCGGATGGGGCAATCAAAAGTATTGCTCCCGTGGTCAGATGATAAAACCATCATTGAGCATATCACAGAACAACTCATCCGCGCACGCTTAGAAAATATCACCATTGTAACAGGGCATCTCGCCAATGAAGTCAAAACAGCCCTTTCGCCATACGAGATTTATATCGCTCATAATCGTGCTTATAAATCGGGGGAGATGTTATCGTCTATCAAAACAGGTCTACGCGCCATGCCGAGCGAAATTTCGGCATGTTTCATCGTCTTGGGCGACCAACCTCAAATTAATGCCCGTGTGTTGAATGATTTGCAGATGTATTATGCTGAGTATGGGGGCGATTTACTTGTGCCAAGTTATCAATCTCGGCGGGGACACCCGATTTTGGTCGGGCGCAGATATTGGCATGAGATTTTGATGTTAGATGACAAGGCGACTCTACGTGATTTTATCGCCAAGCACGAAACCGATATTCACTACATCCCTGTCGAAACAGATAGCATTTTGCGCGATGTAGATACCCCACAAGATTATGCCGATGAGCGATGGCGAGCTGGTCTGAAATAAATAAAAAAAGAGGTGAAAACCTCTTTTTTTGATGCCGAAGATGGGAGTCGAACCCATACTCCTTTAGGGAACTACGCCCTGAACGTAGCGCGTCTGCCAATTCCGCCACTTCGGCGTATTTGCCATGATAACAGGCATCAGGGATAAACGGTAGGGGCATGAACTTGTCCATGCCCACCACAAGTTATTATTCTTCTTCGACTTTGCCTTTGTGAATCACTTCTGGCTCAGACATCGTGGCGGCTTCTTCTTCAGCTTCCGCCTCTGCACGTTGAGCAGATGTTTGGGCAATACGGACAATCATTTCTTCTGGGTCATCCAACACAGTCACACCTTCGCCCAAATTAAGGTCGCCCACGGTGATGGTCGCCCCAACTTCGCGCAAGGGGGTAATATCTACTTCTACCCCTTGTAACAAATGGGTGGGGAGTGTTTCGACAGTAACAGTTGGTGTACCAGTGAGCAAAATACCGCGTTTAGATGACACAGCAAAACTTTCGCCCACGAGATGAACAGGGATGGCATACCGAATTTTGCTGGTCGCATCCACCGCAAAGAAATCAGCGTGCAAAATTTTCCCTTTTAACACATCGCGTTGGACTTCGCGTGCCAAGACGGTATGTGTTTTGCCAGCGACTTTGAGGTCAATGAGGTTTGTACCACCTGCTTTGAGCAAAGTCACTTCTAAGGCACGATAAGGGATTTGCAAATTGATTGGTTGAATTTTCGCGCCATAAACGGTAACAGGTACCAAGCCTTGATTCCGCAATTGGCTCACTTTTTTACCCGTAATAACGCGGGTTTCGGCATCTAGCACAAATTCCGCCACGATAATGTCTCCTCAAAAAATTTCTTTACGAAATAAAACGCTCAGAGTGTTTTTCTGAGCGTCACTAAGCGGGTAACGGGACTCGAACCCGTGACATTTTGCTTGGGAAGCAAACGCTCTACCAACTGAGCTACACCCGCAAGTGACGAGCATTTTACACCGCTTACGGCTTTTCTGTCAAGTGGTGGATGAATCGGCTTTACAGCACAGATGAGGCATATTTAGACCTATTGTGAAAATTTCTAACAGATGGTATAATTAATGAAGATAAAGAAGCATTTTTAGGCGTGATATGCGTGTTTTCACGCCTTCTTTACTGTAATCTGTATATCACTATTTTTTACATAGAGGTTGAGAAAAAAATATGTCGGAGAAAAATCATTCCCCGTCCCAAACCCCCACGGAATACAATGAGAGTAGTATTCTCAAACTCAATCCGATGGAGCATATTCGGTTGCGTCCGGGCATGTATGTGGGGGGTAAGGACATCCGCGCCTTACATCACCTCATTTACGAAGTAGTAGACAATGCCATAGACGAAGCCCTCGCAGGACGTTGCGATACCATCGAAATTACTTTGCACGATGATGAATCGGTCTCTGTTGCCGATAACGGAGTGGGTATCCCTGTCGGGATTCATCCTAAAGAAGGCATTTCGACCTTAGAACTGGTCATGACTCAAGTAGGCGCAGGCGGTAAATTTGGCACTGGTGCTTATAAAGTCAGTGGTGGGTTGCATGGTGTGGGTGTATCGGCTGTGAACGCACTTTCAGCAGAATTTCGGGCGCGGGTATA
>CALDGT010000869.1 GCA_937942935.1 uncultured Chloroflexota bacterium
TAACACGGACAATTGCCCCAAAAACAATAAGACCTACAGTGAGCAAAACTGTGGTCATAGCAAGATTGATAAATGCGCGAGGTGGTTTTGATAATAATTGTTCGTTCATATTCCAATACATCCCAAATCCCAATACAATTTCATAAACAGCAAAGGGCAACCAATAACGCCCTTGCATGATGAATATTTAGTCAAATCATTAAGACTCTGTTGCGGTTCCGGCTTCACCAGAAGTCACATCACCAGCAGAAGCCTTAGCAACACGCACTTGACGGTCTAATGCCCACATCACAAATGCAATTGTTCCACCAATACCAATCAGGTTAACCAACAAAAAGCCGATAAAAAACACCAATTGCTCGGCTTGCCATTGGGTAGCATAGGCAGGTGACGCATCTGGATTACTGGTTTGTTGCAAATAGGGGATAAGTTTTTCAAATCCACCAGCTTGTTCAACCGCAGTCAAAACACCGCCACCAACTAAAATAATGAGTATCACAATTAAAAAAGCATATTTTCTCACAGGGTTATCTCCATTCCACAGTTTGGTCAAAGTAGGAAGATTGTACTCTTTATCACGAACCACTGCAAGATTCCACCCATATTAATGGTCATCATGAGTAGAATCACCATCAAATTTTTCGGCACGTTCTTGCAAATTATCATCCACATCATCGGTTACTTCACCAGCACCCTCGCTATTATCGTGTCCCCAATGATGATGTAATGGCATATGGACATTATGCGTGCTAAGGGGAAGTGTAAAACTGAATGTAGACCCCAAACCAACTTCGCTCACCACCCAAAGTCGCCCACCATGTAAATCTATCGCGGTCTTACATATCGCCAAGCCAAGCCCTGTGCCTTCCACGGCTTTATCTTTGCGATTCGCACGAAAAAATCGTTCAAAAACATGTTGTTGGTCACTCGCAGAAATACCAATCCCATTATCGCGCACATCTATCCGAACCTCTGACGGCATTTTAGCGACGCTCACCCAAACATCACCACCCTCGCGGTTATATTTGATGGCATTACTGAGCAAGTTAGTGATAACATGATTCAGCAAATCTTTATCCGCAGGCACAATCACAGGGATGTTGCCCAGTTGCAAATGGAGTCTGATGTTGCGTTTAGCGGCAATCTCAATCAAAAAATCAGCACATGTTTCGATGAGCGAGACCAAATCGACATCAATCAGGTTCAAGCGACGTGTGCCACTCTCTAGTCGTGCAAAATCGAGTAAACTAGTGATGAGTTGCTCCATACGGTCAAGTGCTAAATGAGCGCGGTCAAAATATTTAAGTTGTGGCTCATTTAATGACCCTAATTGTTGGATAAGGTCTAAAAATCCTCTCACAGCACTCACAGGAGTCTTGAGGTCGTGGGCAACAATGCTAATCAATTGTGAGTCGTAATCTTCGCGTAAGTCGGGCATAGCCTCTCATCCATTCGGGAAAAATAGGGGTGGCAATTCATTCAGCGCGTAAGCAATGCGTGTCCCATGCCATGTTAAATAAGACCCATCTATCAGGTGAATCCGGTTATTTTTTGCGGCAGGGATGTCGAGTGTCGCAAATATCGCTTTATCAACTTCTGTAAAATGATACGGTTCGCTGGGCAACAAAATCACATCAGGTTGCATGGCGACCACCTCATCTAATGTGATTCGGGGGTAACGCACATCGCGCCCCTCGATACGTGGGTCATCTGGTGCATACGGCTCAGATTGTCCTAAATCGGCTTTAAGGGGGTACTGCCGTTGGCGTTCAGCAAAGACATTTGTCCCACCGCACACACGCAACAAATCATGAATATAAGTATCGGCATTAAAGGTCATCCAAGGGTCTTTCCAGATGGGGACAAACACCTTGCACACCTCACCCGCATCATCTTTGGCTTGACTAATGGCAGATATCCAATCATAACTATATTCAATCAAACGGACACGCGCCACCATGCTCGTCTCTTGAAAGACATCCATGATATTCCACATCAAATTAAATGCGCCTAACACCGTTTTGGGATGTGTCGCCCAAATGGGAATACCCGCACTTTGCAAAGCGCGGGCATCTTCTAAGCGATTTTCTTCACGATTCATCAAGACTAAATCGGGATTTTGGGCGATAATCCCTGCAATATCAGGATTTTTTGTGCCACCAAATGTCGGGATTTTTTCGACCTTATCCGCAGGGTAAATACAATATTCTGTCCTGCCGACCAGTTTATGCCCCAAATTCAAATCAAACAGTGTTTCGGTGAGGCTTGGCACAAGCGAAATAACCCGCTTTAGCGAAGCGGGGTCCATTTCGATAGTTAAATCATCACCTGCCCAATCGTCCATCTATAATCCTCGAATCTAATCAACAATAATCAGTTGGTCACGTTCTGGACCGACACTGACCATCTTGATAGGTATCCCACACAATTCAGCAATCCGTTTAAGGTAAACTTTGGCGTTAGTAGGCAAATCGTCATAACGCCGAACACCTTGAATATTCTCAGACCAACCCGCAAGTGTCTCATAAATTGGGACAGCACGTTCTAATTCGGGAATTGTACTCGGTGGGTATTCGCAACGAACACCATCCACATCATACGCCACCGCGATTTTGAGTTCATCAAACCCGCTTAAAATATCCAATTTGGTAATAGCCAACCTAGTTAGCCCATTAATATCGGCAGAATAACGCAACAAAACCGCATCTAACCATCCACATCGGCGCGGTCTGCCTGTGGTTGTGCCATATTCATCCCAAAAATTTTCGCCTGTACCCCGTAAGCGGTTGGCAATTTCACCAGACAATTCTGTTGGCATCGGACCCGCGCCAACACGGGTACAATAGGCTTTGGTCACACCAATAACCTCATCAACATATTTTGGACCAAAGCCAAGCCCAACTAATGCCCCCCCTGTAGTGGGATTTGAACTGGTCACAAATGGATAACTGCCATGGTCAACATCCAATAATGTACCTTGTGCGCCCTCGCATAGCACCATCGCACCTTCACGCAGGCGTTCATTGAGATAATACGTTGTATCCACAATATATGGGCGCAATTGTTCCGCCGCATTCACATATTCTTGGGCAATCACATGAGCATCAAGCAACGGTTCATCGTGCTTAAGCAAAATCTGATTTGCCGATTCAATCGCTTGTTTAATAGAATCTGCAAAATCTTCTATCGCCAGCATTTCGCCAACACGCACCCCACGCCGACCTGTTTTATCCAGATAAGCGGGACCTATACCACGCAAGGTTGTGCCAATCGCTTTATTGCCAAGAGCCTTCTCATTGGCGACATCTAATGCGCGATGGGCAGGTGTGATAATATGTGCCTTTGTGCTAATTTTGACCCGTGCAGGAGAGACATCTATCCCCAAATCGCGGAGTTCTTGCAATTCTTTGAGCAAATTCACAGGATTAATCACCATCCCATTGCCCAAAACGCATGTCGCTTGCTGATGCAAAATTCCAGAGGGCATGAGATGAAGTTTATAAACTTTATCGCCCACATACACAGTATGACCTGCATTATCACCGCCACCATAACGTGCCACAACTGTAGCACGAGCGGCTAACCAATCTACTGCGCGACCTTTTCCTTCATCACCCCATTGCGCCCCAATGATAATTGTTGCTGGCATAATTGATACATCCTTTTTATTTGCGCCATTACTATATTAGTTTAGCGAGTTCATGACACAATTTCTACTATTTGCTCATAGATGTGGCGCACTTCCCAAGACCAATGTCACTTGTTGCGCCCCTAATGGCGTCAGTTGCCCCATATCACCGAAGGCGATGCCAGACCCACGCCCAATCCCTAATGCAAGGTGGGCTTCTCCACTCGCTAATATTTGGCGTGCCATTGGCGATTGGCTCATGCTGGTCACATCAGCCAATACAAAAACCCCCTGCACCCAATTGAATCCCGTTTGTGATTTTCCCGTACTGGCTAAGAACATCGCGCCAAATAACATGGCAGATGCGCCTTCGGCATAAATCACCCCTCCCCCATCATAACAAGCCGTGATACCACGCAATGCCGCGCCAATCAATGCCGAATGAAAATCTTCTATGGGGGCAACATTTGGTAACACAATACAAGATGCCTCTTTTAGGCGAGATTCAATAGAATCATCATCTTCTGCCAAAATATTGACAAAATAGCCGGTGGGTGCGCCTAAATCATCCATGTCATCCATCAGGGACTCGATATCTTCTACACGCAATCCCAAATATGCCACACCACCACCTGCCTTTAACCTAGAGAGGACTTGTGAACGAATATCAGATTGAATATCTGGGCTTCCAGCGAGGATGAGCCAACCGGCTCCTCCTCGCCAGTTCAAAATCGAATCGGTCATAACATCCTTACGCCATCACGTAATCCGC
>CALDGT010000870.1 GCA_937942935.1 uncultured Chloroflexota bacterium
ATGCCTGTAGATGCCATTAGCCTTGCTGTATTCCGCAATTTATTCACCTCTGTCGCCGAAGAAATGGGCGAAACCTTGCAACGCGCCGCCTTTAGCCCCAATATCCGTGAAAGGCTCGATTTTAGTTGTGCGGTATTCGGTGCAGATGGGCGCATGGTCGCACAAGCGGCACATATCCCCGTCCATCTGGGGAGTATGCCCGCTTCGGTAATGTATGCCCTAGAGACATTTTTGAATAGCGATGTCGGATTTCAGCAAGGGGATGTCGTCATTTTGAATGACCCGTATCGCGGGGGAACGCATTTGCCCGATGTGACGATGGTCTCACCTGTATTCGCAGGCGGGAAAATCGCATTTTTTGTGGCGAGTCGGGCGCATCATGCCGATATTGGCGGGATGTCTCCGGGGTCTTTGCCCCTCAGCACCGAATTATATCAAGAAGGACTGATTATCCCGCCGATTAAGCTCATGCTCAGTGGGTGGTATAACGAAGGGGTGATGGCACTCCTGACGGCGAATAGTCGCGCCCCACAAGAACGCATCGGCGATATTGAGGCACAATTGGCATCGCATCGGGTGGGAGAAAATCGGCTACGTGACATGATTGTCACACACGGCATCGGTCAAATGACCGACCACGCCGAAGCACTCATCAGCTACGCCAGAAAAATGACCGAAGCGACCATCTCTACCATCCCATACGGGGTTTATACCTTTGAAGATATGCTCGAAGGCGATGGTCAGCGCGAGACACCTATCCCCATCAAAGTGCGTCTATCGGTGCTGGAATCGCAAATGGTGGTGGATTTTAGGGAGAGTTCCCCACAAGTGACCGGTAATGTGAATGCAGTCGAAGCGATTGTGCGCTCGGCGGTGGGATATGCAATTCGCCTATTAAGTGATGAGGATATCCCCATGAATCACGGCAATTTTGAGCCAATTAGTGTCATCACAGCAGAAGGCAGTCTTCTCAATCCATATTTTCCTGCGGCTGTGGCGGTCGGCAATACCGAGACTAGTCAGCGCATTGTGGATGTGGTGCTAGGGGCATTGGCACAAGCCCTACCCCACAAAATTCCATCTGCTAGTCAGGGAACGATGAATAATCTCACAGTCGGGGGCATCGTGAATAATCGTCAATTTGTCTATTATGAGACCATCGGGGGGGGACACGGCGCTCATCCGCATGGGGATGGCATCAGTGGCAAACATAGCCACATGACCAACACCCTCAATACGCCTGTAGAGGCGCTTGAATCGGCTATTCCGTTGCGTGTAGTGGCGTATGGCTTGCGTGACCATTCGGGCGGGACGGGCAAATATAAAGGCGGGGATGGGATTCGGCGGGTATATGAATTTTTAGTCCCTGCCACCGTGACCATTAACAGTGAGCGCCGTTTGCGTGCGCCGTATGGTTTGGCGGGTGGCAATGTGGGCAGGCGCGGGGTGAATACATTGGTACGCGGGGGAAAAGCCAAAGTTTTGGGCGGAAAAACAACTTTTATGGCACAGGCGGGTGATTTATTGGTGATAGAGACCCCCGGCGGTGGCGGTTGGGGAAAATAGGGTTAGGCGTGTTCGAGTTCATCCAACAATTCGTGAATGGGGCGACCTTCATCCCCATGAATTGCCTCTAAAAAGGCTTGTTTCAGATTCGCCAAAATTTCTTCATCAGTCGGTTCATCATCCACCACATCCGACAACGCAGAGGTGATATACGCTTCTAATGCCATATCATGTTGGGTGGCTTGGGCTTGCAATTTCGCCAATAATTCATCAGATAGATTGAGGGTGATGGTCGTCATGGGATTTTTCTCCGTTCATCTGCATTTTTGCATAGTATAAACGATTTTTTCGATATTCAGGACGTGTATACTTGCCCACGATACACATTTTCGTTTGGGACATCCTCTAATAACACGACCACATCAAATAATTTTAAGGTGTGCATATAAATATTATCCCTGATTCTTTGGTAAAGAGACGATGCGAAATCCCCAATCATTATAACGAAAATCAGGTGATTGTTCTCTACGATAAGTGACCTGAAAAGATTCTTTAGAATCATGCGACCAGGAACCACCTCGTCCACATCTTCTTTCACTTCCCTCAAGGATGTTAGACCCTGTTTCATAACCTGTTAAACACCATTCAACCACATTACCTGACATATCTGCTACACCAAATGGGCTTCTCCCGTCATTTCTACCATCAGCCATATTTTCATAATCTGTAACTTTGGTTGTGCCTTTTCCTTGAGTCCCTTTACCGCCTACATTGTGGTTACAACGAGAAGCATCCCATTCATTTCCCCACGGATACAAACGGTTATCATCACCTTGTGCGGCACGTTGCCATTGTTGTTCGGTAGGCAGTTTGATGTTCTCGCCAGTTAACTCACTTAACCAATTGCAGAAAGCGATAGCCTCATACCATGAAATACCTGTAATTGGATGATGTATGTTTTCTAAATGTTCCCAATTTTGAGGTTGTGTGAGTTTATTTTTATTTCTGAATTGAAGCCCATCTCTTGTCCATAAAGCATCTTGATTATATCCGGGAGCATTAACAAAATTGAGGTATTGAGCTTTGGTAATTGGGTATTTAGAAATAGCAAATTCAGGAACTTGAAAGACTGTCGTTTGACTGAGATACCCACCTGTTGTAAGTGTGACATCACCTGATGGAATTCGTAACCACTCAAATAATGAATCATTAGGGAAAATATCAAATACCTTACTTACATACTCAATATTGTTGAAGTATAAATTATCTGGGTCATAATTAGGGTATATTTTTGAAAAAGTGTGAATTGCTGTTCTAAAACGACTCCTATCATTACCAAATAATCTTCTCAACCCATCATATTCTTTAATTTTTCTATCAAGCGAGAATTGTTCTAATCTCTGTTTAGCTATAAGTTCTAATGCCTCATTGATTTCAATTATATCATCTCGAATAACTGCTTCAATCACGCGATAAAAGCCTATATTATTACTATTTAGAATAGTATTAGCAAGTTTTTTAGCCTCATCCCATCTTTTTGCATCTCGAGCTTTCTCATAATCTTGAAAAAGAGTCTCAATATCTGAAGGTATCTGAGATACTAGGGATAGCGGAGTAGTTTGTGTAGAAAATTTATTTTTTATGAATTGAATCAACCCATTTATATCATGCGAAAACGACCTGTCATCAATAAAATGAGCATTTCTGGCGGCAAGGTCTTTCATGTCATCGGGCAAGTCATCTCGATTAGGCATGGGCGCACCGTCAATCAATAGCGGAATAACCAAACAATCATCTCCGCGTTTAAGCGCCGTTGCCACCTCAATCCGCAAAGTATCATCAGGGTCATCTAATCGGCGTTTACCTGTTTTGGGATCTTGAATCGAGAGCCACAAGTCGCCAATGACGACCAAAACCACATCACAATCGGTTAAAAATTGGCTCACCTCAACCCGAAAATCAGCACCAGGCGGAATATTATCAATATCCCGAAAAACATCTTTTTCGGGGAAACTATCGCGCATTTCATCTGTCAAACGCTCATAAATCCGCCCAACCCAGGGGGCGGTATCCTTACGGCGGTACGAAATAAAAATTTTTGGCATGTTACACTGTCCGATATGGTGTGATTAACCCAACACAGACATAGTGTAACATATTTTATGGGTGGGTATATAGCATTGCATCTTAATTCTGAATGATACGAAAACCCCAGTTATGATACTTGCTACGAGGAATCACCTTATCACGAAATGAAGCACGAAGCCAAGCGGAATCATGCCATGAACCACCCCGCAACACCCGCGTCCCTTCCCCCGCCCAGTTATTATTCCCCGTCTCA
Organism: uncultured Chloroflexota bacterium; assembly: GCA_937942935.1. GTDB lineage: Bacteria > Chloroflexota > Anaerolineae > Aggregatilineales > Phototrophicaceae. The sequence goes on from CALDGT010000870.1 coordinate 3,848, forward strand.
TATTCTGTGAGACACCATTCCCACACATTACCCGCCATATCCATAACCCCATACGGACTCGCGCCTTTGGGATATTGCGTAACGGGAGTAGTCCTGCCGACTTTATCGTCATAATTGGCATAAGTCGAATCAATCGTATTGCCCCACGGATAAACCCGTTTGGTATCGCCAATCGCCGCCCGTTGCCATTGCTGTTCGGTGGGTAGCATGATTTTTTCGTCTGTCATGGCAGATAACCACAAACAAAATGCCACACTATCATACCAACTCACTGTTTCACGCGGACAATCTGCCCCATCAAAATGTGATTTTTCCATCTGTGGGCGACCCACACGCCACTTTTTAGCCTCATCCGAATAATCCCACCATTTCGGATTTTTATAACCATCAGGATGATTCACAAACACATCATATTGGGCATTGGTTACGGGATATTTAGCGATGGAAAAAGATTCAATCTGAAAATCTTGTGTATGTTTAACCACATACACCCGATTTTCCCAATCTCCGTAATCAATTGTCACCACACCCGCAGGGATATGCACCCATTCAAACGGTTGAGGCAAAATAGCTTGCATCGTCATCATGTCATCATATCCCTCTATTCGCTATTCCGATTTTGCTATCCGAAAACCGACATGGCTATGTCGGCGGTATGGAAACTCTTCTTGACGAGTGGTCAATGTAGCGAGTTCGGAAAAATGAAACCAAGAGCCACCCCGCGTCATGCGCCATATTTCGCGTTGGATGGTCGTTTCGCCACTATAATAATCGGTGGAACACCACTCAAACACATTGCCCAGCATATCCACCACACCAAACGGGCTATCCCCTACCCCTTCATATTGGCGCACGGGGGTGGGTTGGCGGAGTTGCCCTCGTGCCCCTTTGACCGTCGTATTACATCGGCTCGCATCAAATTCATCCCCCCATGGATAGGCACGGTTATCATCCCCTTGTGCGGCGCGTTGCCATTGCTGTTCGCTGGGTAGGATGATGGTCTCCCCTGTGACATCGGATAACCACGAACAAAATGCGATTGCCTCATACCACGATATACCTACCACAGGATAATCAGCACCATTGAATTGCGGGTCATCCCAAAAGCGTGGCGATGACCATGCTATCCCCGATTTTTGCCCATTTTCGGCAACATCCCACCCTTCAGAACGCGCCCG
>CALDGT010000871.1 GCA_937942935.1 uncultured Chloroflexota bacterium
GCTTGCCTTAAATAAGCGCCAACTTCTTTCAAAAGTTCTAAACATAACTGATTCGCTCCTTATACTGATATTGCGATATGCGTCATATCTACTTTACAATAGATTACGATAAATTTCCTTAAAAAACCCCCCAATTGGTGGGGATTTTAGCCAGAGAGGGTGTAACTGATGCCAAAAAATCGCTTATTTCGGCTTTGGTGGGGGGGAATTGCCCTCATTTTACTCGGCGGATTTGCCATGACTCCATCTGTTTTTGCACAAGACCAATGTGGTTTTGCCGATGCTGTCCAATATCCCATAGATACAACACAATTTGACCTCGTGCAAAATTTTGCCATTGCCAGCCCACGCCATCAGGGGCGTTATCATACGGGCGAAGATTGGTTTTATGCCAATGGGCAAATTCCGGGTAGGTCGCTTGGGCAACCTGTTCAGGCGGTGGCGAATGGATTAGTCGTCCTGAGTAGCCCGACGGCTTGGGGTGTAGATGGTGGTGTGGTGATTATCCGCCATCAATTATCCAACGGCAATTATTTTTTTACACAATATGGGCATATCGCCGAGACAGATGATATTCAATTTCCATCACGGTTATCATGTGTGACAAAAGGGCAGGTTTTGGCGGTGATTGGCGATGCACGCCCTGCGCCTCATCTGCATTTTGAGATTCGGGTTTACGTGGCAGGTTCAGATTCCAACCCGGGTGATAATCCGGGACCGGGTTATACCCGCGAACATCCTTATGATTTGGGGTATCGCCAACCGATGGCATATATCACCAATTTACAAGCACAACTTTCCGATTATAACGCATGGCAATTTGTGGGACGTGCGGTTGAACCCCAACCAGCACCCTTACTCTTGAATGATAATAGTTTGCTTCATGTGGATGATGGTGTTTTGCGTCGCCTGACATGGGATGGTCGTGCCTTATGGCGTGTTGAGCAAACCCGCACCCCAATTCATTTATTTGGGTATCAAGCCAATTCATATTTAGTCACCGGCGATGGTGGGGTGCATCTGATTAATTTAGAAACGGGCAAATATGAGCAATCGTGGAATTTAGATTTTTTGCCAATCGGCGAGCCTGTCAAAATGGATGGGGGATGGATTTATCCGAGTATGGGTGATGAATTGGTCGCTGTATCAGATGACCATCGGACGATTGTCTGGCGCAAGAGTGACATCCCCGCCTTCACAAGTGGTATTGCGACCTTATCCCTCATGGGATTTGTGGGTGTTGATAATCAATTATGGATGTTATCGAGCAGGGGAGATGTGTTACATCGTGCCGATTTACGTTCTGGTGCGCGATTTTCTGGCGGAGCAAGCGGTGGCATCATCGCTTATACATGGGGCGGGATATGGAGCATTTCATCTTCGGCAGAATGGTCGTTGATTGTGAATCACCCCAGCAATACAACCGACGGGTGGGGTGTGATGACCAGTGATGACGGGCGAATATTCATCACCACCCGCGATACATTACAAATTTATGCCCCAACAGGTGAATTATCGGCTCAGATGAGTTTGCCAGCTTCATTATTGGGGAGGGTAAGCCTTGCGCGGTATAATGACATTATATTCATGATGAGCAGTGAAGGACTTTTATTGGCTCTCCGCGAAGATGGTCTGATTTGTGGTGAATTGCGTGTTCAAGGTGAGGTATATAACCCATATCATTGGCAAGCGATGGGGTCAGATGACATTTTGCGTCTGCGCGTGGGAAATTTGACGATGGGACTGAATTGGTCAGAATTTATAGAAGGGTGTTGATGTGTTCACCGCAAAATTAGATGATGTTCGGCTTGTGCCAATGGCAGATGACCATGCTGTGCCGTTATTTAATATTGTCAAACGAGACCGCCGTTATCTGGGCAAATGGCAAAATTGGCCCCGTACTGTAACAACATTAGATGATATGTATCGGATGATTTATCATTCCGACCAAAAAATTTCACAAAATAATGGTTTCGATTGCACTATTTTTTATAAAGGACAAATTGTTGGCAAAATTGGTTTGGTTTATATTACCCACGAAACCAGCACCACCGAAATCGGTTATTGGTTGGCAAAAGGCGCACAAGGCAAAGGCATTATGACACGCGCCGCCCATTTGGTGACGGGGTTTGCTTTGGTCACTATGGGATTAGACCGCGTGTATATCCGTTGTGCCGAATCGAATATTAAAAGCGCCAATATCCCGCGCCGATTGGGATATACCTATGAAGGTGTTTTGCCCGAACCGGTCTGGATTCATAAACGATTTTTTGCGGAGATTCGATTTGTCATGACAGCACAAACATGGCTTAACCAGAAGATGATTTACCATATCACAACCCGCGCTGAATGGGAAAAAGCTCAACAAGCAGGGGTATATTATGCACCCTCACTCATATCACAAGGATTTATTCATTTTTCGAGCCTAAACCAAGTGCTAAAAGTGGCGAATGCGGTGTACCATGGCGAAAAAGAGCTGGTATTGTTGGCAGTAGATACGCGCCGTCTTATCCATCCTGTTCAGTTTGAACCACCCGATACCAAAATCCCTGTAGAGCATTATACAGGTGAATTATTTCCACATTTATACGGTGAATTAAATTTGTCGGCGGTGTTGCGGGTAGACGATTTGCGTGTCGGAGATGATGACCTGTTCCGTTTGCCCCCTTATCTCGACAAATAATCGGAAATATGTCACAATAGAGGGTACACTACACCTCGTATGATTGGTCATACCTAAAAAATAGTTTTATTGCTGTTGTCTGATTAAATAAATTTTCTCGCATAACCCCCTAGAGAAAATGACCAGTATATGAGGAGCTACACAATGGAACTATGCGTTATAGAAGGTGATGGTGTTGGGCATGAGGTTGTTCCATCGGCGGTAAAAGTGTTGAAAGCCGTTTTGCCCGATGTGGTTATACACACCGCTAATGCGGGGTTTGAGTATTTTCAATCTCACGGGACATCCCTCCCACAAGAAACGATAGATTTGGTCAAGCGTTGCCGTGCGGTATTATTTGGCTCGACCAACTCACCATCTTATCCTGTATCAGGATATTTTTCGCCCATCATCGAATTGCGTCGTATTTTGCAAACTTATGCCAGTGTGCGCCCAACTCGTTATTTGCCGGTCTCCACGGCTCGGCAAGGGGTAGATTTGGTGGTTATCCGCGAAAGCACCGAAGATTTATATGTGGTAGATGAGACCACTGATGCGACCGGTCAGACCAGTAAGGCGCAAAAAGTGATTACACGCGGGGCAACAGAACGGGTGACACATCTCTGTTACCAATTGGCACGCAAAACAGACCGTAGCAAAGTGACGATTGTGCATCAAGCCAATATTTTGCCCCAATCGGATGGGTTATTTCGGCGTGTGGCATTAGAAGTCGCCATGCAATACCCCGATATCTATACCGATGAATTGTTAGTGGATACTGCCGCCTATTGGATGGTAAAAGAACCGACCCGCTTCGATATGATTCTCACCTCTACGCTCTACGGCGATATTTTGTCGGATATGGCGGCGGCATGGGGCGGTGGTTTGGGCTTAGTACCTGCGCTGAACTTAGGCGATGATGCCGCCATTGCCGAACCGGTGCATGGTGCCGCGCCAGATATTGCGGGCAAAGGTATTGCCAACCCGACAGCGTGTATTTTGAGTATGGCGCTTTTATTGCGTCATCATTGGAATATGCCCGAAGTCGCACAACGTATTGAAGATGCAATTCGTGATACACTAGAAGATGGCAAGTATACGGTAGATATTTATACCGAAGGCGCAATTAACACCGCCGAATTTACCGACCGTGTGATTTCTCATCTTTAGGATGTTATGGATTTATTCGCCGAAATTTTTCCGATTGTGCAAGATGCCGTACCATTTATTTCGGTTTATCACATTAAACCCGCGCCAGATGTACCAATTGGGGATTTTGCGCGGGTTGTGACCCGTTTGGGGAATCGGTTTCGTAAGCAATTTGGGGGCGTATGGTTATCATCTGCGCCCTATTTGCTGACAGATGAAGGGCGTAGCTCGGCAGAATTGGCAATTGCCTTGCAAATGCTTCAATCTGAATCCGATGATTGGCGTGTGATTGCCAGCCTGACTGATGCAGATATACCCCCAACACCCACTCAAATCACCGAGATGGTATTACGCGGAAAAATTCGGGCGCATCATGAAGCGATGCAAAAGGCGCTCAATGCTTTTAATGACCAGTTCAAAAATATTATTGCCGAGCGCGATTTTCGGCTCAAAGCCTATGCTATTCATCAAGACCCTGCTATTTCGATTTCGATTGCTTCTCGCCTGATTTATGCACCACCGATTCGGCAATTTGTGCAATCGGCAGGTGATAACGATGCGCTAAATGAAAAATTAGTCGGGTTATGGGTCACTAATGCCGATTCCACCCTGCGCGGTGAAGTAGCGGGTGTGATTGGTCGGTTAAAAGACCATCGTGAACGCCTCTCTGCGTTGGCGGTGGATGATATGACCCGCGACCTTGTGACGAACACACCCGATGATGACCCCATCCTCAAAGTGCGATTTGGTCAAGAAGAAGTGGAATATTTAGGTGGGATGTTGCGCTTATTAGTGCGTTTGCCACACCTCTCGCGGTTTGATATTGACCCGCGCAAAGCCACACACGCCCTCCAATTGCCACCCGATAAACGCGCTCAACAAGTGCGTGCCGTGAGCGACATCCTCAAAAATGAGTGCATTATCAGCAATGCCTATAGCACCCGTAACACGCCAGATGCTTTTTTTTCTGCCAATTTTGAGATGAATTTGCGCTTCGCAGATAACCGTGTGCGTCCATATGCACCACAATCGCTCCGTTATGATTTTGCCAATTGCGGGGCATATAAACTAAAAAAACAATTCGCTAAAAATCCAATTCGGGTAGGGGTGGTGAATACCCTCAGTTTTAAGGTCGAAGATTTTGTGGAGGCGATGCAACGCCAACTCAAACGCAGTTTTCCATTCACGATTGAGGTGATTAAAGAGCGCCAAGTGCGCGTCATCACACAAAAAAATCTGGAAAGCGCGGTGAAGGTCATCGAAAAAGAAAATCCAGATGTCATCCTCGCTTTTTTTCCTGATGAACTGGCGCAAGGTGATGATGAAGATGTCGAATCATCCACACCTGCCGATGCCCTCCAAGCGATGACATTGGGGCGTGGTTTCCCAACACATCTCATCACAGAGACGATGCTCAATGACCCCGAAATGATGCCCCTCATCATCATGGGGATTTTGGGCAAGACAGGCAATGCGCCGTTTGTTCTGACTGAACCGTTAGAATTGGCAGATTTTGTCATTGGGTTGGATGTGGTGCGGGATACGCGCAAGCATCCTGAAATCCCCAAAAAGATGCAAACTCACCTGACCGCTATTGCGCGGATTTATAAAGCCGATGGCGAATTCTTGCGTTATACCATTCGTCAAATCACCCAAGATGAAGTCCAAGTGCCGTATGTGTTGTTGCGTGATTTATTCCCACAACGCGAGTTCAAAGAAAAACGGGTGGTGATTCATCATGATGGCGCATTGCCAGAAGATATGCTCCAAGCCCTGCGCGGATGGGGAACAGCGATTAAAGCCCAATTTTACCCAACCGAAATTTTGCGGACGGGAACACCGCGTTTATATGCGTTAGGTGCGAAGGGGGTTATCAAACCAGAGTGGGGGAGTGCATTCAAATTTAATTCGCATGAAGCGATGGTGATTACGAATGTGCCAGACGAAAATATCACCCCGCAACCGTTATATGTGCGGACGTTGGATGTGGGTGCGGGGGCATTGCCGATTGAAGAAGCCTTGCGCGGGGTATTGGTGTGGAGTTTGTTGGCGTATGGCATGGTCGAAATGTCCAAACAACCCGTGACCATCCTAAAAGCGACCCAATTGGCGTATTGGTTGCGAAAAGGTGGCACATTCCATACCCAAGAGGGCGAAGCACCGTTTTGGTTATGATTCCAACCGTTGCTTGATTTTTTGGCGGTTATATGCGCCTAGTTCGCGCTCATAAACCCGCAACTTGCGCCGAATGACGTAACTTTCTCGCAATTCTAATAACAAGACCACCCCCAAATGGAGCATAACCAATCCGCCCCACAGTGTGAATATCAACCATGTTGTATTGCCTGTGAATACCGTAGGGGCAGATGCGGACAGTTGAGGATATGCCAGTGCGACAATCCCCAAAATGCCACCATTGGCGAGTAACAAAATCCAGCGCCAAATCCCGTGCTGAATATGGGGTGGGGGTGGTGTTCCTGATGCCATGATGAAACCCTTAGTTCTTTTTTGCCTCGGTGAAGCTCTTGATATAATCTTCCCGAATTTTTGCCTCTAATGCCATCATCATATCATCATCCATATCAATGAGTTCACCTTCTTTTGTGAATGTGAAGTAATGATTTTCGGGGTCATTGTCTATAATTTTCATCGCCTCAATGACATTTTCTTCTGGTGCTTTTGCCAAACCTATCGCACTTAACACTTTTTGAAATATTTGAGATAGGTCTAAAGGCAACTTTGGTATTTGTGTCATGTTCATTTCTCCTACTCCTTATCTTATTTTACGCAGATTTTTGTTTTTTGTTGCGTAAGTAATTGAATGTTTGATTAAATAATCATGAATTTGATAGGAATTGAGAGAAAAAGGTAATTTTTTTGAGTAATTTTGGACTATGAACATGATATTTAGGTGAAGTAAGGGCATGATAACCATACCCTTACATGAATTATTGGTCGGGTTAGACGCGGGTCATGTAGCTACCATCTTCGGTTTTAACGCGGATGGTATCGCCTTCTTTAACGAACATAGGGACTTGAACAACCAACCCAGTATCGGTAGTCACTTTTTTCGATGGGCTGTTGGCGGTATCGCCAGCGACTGCCATTTCAGATTCTGCGACCACAAAATCTATGCTGGTGGGCAATTCATAATCAATAATTTCGCTTTCATAACGCACGAGTTTGAGTTTGAGACCTTCTTTAAGATAACGGGTGTCATCACCAAAAATATCACGGCGTAATTGGGGTTGCTCGTATGTTTCTTGATCCATAAAGGTCAAAAATTCGCCATCATCATATAGATATTCCACTTCAGAAGATTCTAAGCGGACATCTTCAACACGGTTGCCAGAGGGGTAAGTGCGTTCAAAGGTCGAGCCTGTACGCAAATTCCGCACCGTTACGCGGATGGTTGCGCCCCCACGTCCGGTTTTGTTGTGGGTATAATCTAAAACACGGAGTAACATGGCATCTTCTAAATAAATAGTGCCTTTACGGAGTTGATTTACATCAATCATATTGTATGTATTTGCCTCATAGATAAA
>CALDGT010000872.1 GCA_937942935.1 uncultured Chloroflexota bacterium
CCACACCCGTCGCTGAAACATCTTCGGATGATGATTTTGCTTTCGCTGAATTAGATGAAACACCAGAAGACGATGAAACTCCCGATTGGCTCATGGGCATGTCCGATGATGAAGAAATATCAGAAGAGACAGAAGATTTATCATTCGCAGAACTCGATTTGGATGAAACACCTGCCGAAGAAGAAGCACCCGATTGGCTCATGAGTATGAAACCAACCGAAGCCGTCGCAGAGACCACCGAAGCCGAGTTTGACTTTTTATCAGATGATTTAGGCGATGAAGAACTGGTCACGGAAGATGCGCCCGATTGGTTGATGGAATCTCGTCCACAAGAAGAGACAGACCGCGCCTTAGATTGGTTGGCAGAAGATGAAACACCAGTCGAAGAAGAAACTCCATCGTGGTTATCATCATTAGACAATGAAGAAGAACCGACATTACCAGAAGAAATAACCACAGAATTTGATGAAACTGTCCCTGTAATGGCAGAAACAGGCGGATTGGGCTTGAGTGATGAAGTACAATCACTGCACACCCCCGCCGAAAATGCACCCGACTGGCTCAATGCGCTTGTACCGGGCTTAGATATTGATTATGATGCAGAAGAAGATGCACAAATTGAGCAAAGTTTCTTGAGCGATGAAGCCATCACCGCCGCCAGCGCCCAATTTGCGTGGCTCAATAAGATTGTGGATTCAGAAGTGAATCAACCACCGATGACCATGCCTTCTGCCAGTACCATCGTAAAACCAGAAACACCAGCACCAACTATCACAACAACGCCTGCACCACGCCGTTCTTGGTTGTTCACTCGCCCGCCTGCATGGATGAGTAAGGCACAACCACAATCAACAGGTATTAAACCAATTAGTAGCACACAACCATCAACATCAACACCACAATCATCTGAATTTGATGATTTAGACGACTTGGACGATGAAGATGATGATTTGCCAGATTGGTTGCGTGATGATAATGATGATGAACCCGATTTTTTAAGAGATAATTTTTAATGCACACATTCGTTAATTCATAAGGATGAGGTCTCATGTGCTGGAAAGGTAGTTCACATGCCCCCAGAGGATAACACCCCAGATTTTGACTCCATGACCCCAGAACAAATTATGGCATGGATGGAAGCCCTTGCGGTGCGTCAGGGCGCGACTGAAGGTATCATCAGTGATGAAGCCTCGCGTCCACAGGTCCAAGAAATTGACCCCAACACCGTAGACATCAAAGATAATTACATCCCATACGGCATGACCGCCGAACAATGGGAGAAAAAACAAGCAGAAGAACGCGCCAAAAAAGAGGCGAAAAAAGCCTCTACGCCAGCGCCTATTCCTCAACCTATATCTGCGCCACCACCGCCGCCACCCACACCAACCCCCGCCCCTACCCCTGTGGCGACACAACCCGCCGCCGATGCAACACCTGATTTCGATTCCATGACCCCAGAACAAATTATGGCATGGATGGAAGCTCTTGCAGTGCGTCAGGGTGCGACAGAGGGTATCATCAGCGATGAAAAAGACCGTCCTCAAGTCGTAGAAATAGACCCCAACAGTGTAGACACTAGCACAATGGGCAATTACATCCCATACGGCATGACTGCCGAACAATGGGAGAAAAAACAAGCAGAAGAACGTGCCAAAAAAGAGGCAAAACAATCTTCTAAGCCACAAGGCAAAACACCCTTTACCCCTCCGCCACAAACCGATTTGCCTGTGCCTGTATTAGAAGATTCACCAACCCAGCCCGCGCCCGTTTTTGATGCGACACCTACTACAGAAGCGAGTGATTGGTTATCTGGGTTAGCCTCTGGCGCAACCAGCGAATTGCCCACCACCGAAGCCCCACTCGATTTCGATTTCTCTGGCTTAGGAAACGAGTTGCCCGATTTATCCGATTTGGGTGGCAGTCTGCAAGACCTCGACTTGCCCAATTTTGAATTAGAAGGCTTGGGTGATTTGGCAGGTTTGGCAGATGGCAACACCGACCCTGTAGATTGGCTCAATAACTTGGTATCTGATGGGCAACCATCTGCACCATTGCCAACCACAACCAACCCATTTGATTCATTATTCGATGAAAAACCCACCACAAAACCGGTTGAAGGCAACACGATTGAATGGCTAGAATCGCTCGCCAAAAAACAA
>CALDGT010000873.1 GCA_937942935.1 uncultured Chloroflexota bacterium
TTATGAAGAAGAATAATTCAAAAGGGCGCTGTGTGCGCCCTTTTTGCTGAGAATTAAATTTATTGCATGGGTGGTGGGGGATTATAGGGTGGGGGTTGTTGCATAGGCATAGCAGATTGGGGTTTTGCATCTTTTAGGGCATTATAAACCACATAGGCAAACGCCACCCCAAACATCGCACCTGCGACCAACGCCGCAAAATTCCGATTTCCCGCGTCTATTGCCCCTGAATATGTCCACAACATCCACATCGCAGAGACCAAACCCGAAATGTCGAGCGATAAGGTAATCGCCGCTTGATTTTCGAGACGAGGTTCTTCTATACCCGGTAGGATAGTATTGCGTTGTGAATACCCAAACGACACAATTCCACCACAACCAATCAGGTAGATGGCGGTGAATAAGAAATTGGCATCTACGAGGATGAAGAAGAAGGTTAATATCGGCAATCCGATGATGGTCACAAGGGCTGTTTTGAGTTGAAGTTTGGGGACAGCAATGCTGAGTAAATAAAAGAACACATACAATGCTAATGCCAAGAACAAAGCAGAAAAAATGGCTTGTAATGCTTGGCTATCACCAAAACGGGTTGGCGCGGTGACGGATGTAAAGAAAAACCAAATCCCAAAAAACACGGCAGATGGGGCGAGGAGCATGGGCAATGTGCCAAAACGCTCAAATAATGGGCGCACAAACCGCGTGACATCTGGAATCATGGGGATGCTAGTCGGTTCAACAGGTGGCTTGGGCGGTTTGGGAACATAAGCGGGTGGCATCCCATACTGCGATGGCGCTTGGTTGGGATTATATGGTGGTTGTTGGTAGGGAGGTGGTGCGCCGAATGGTGTTTGTACGGGCGGTTGATTGGGTGTAGGTACAGCCCCCATAAAAGTCGGTTGTTCCATTGGCACTTTGTTGGGTGGTGGAGCGACACTCATTGCCGCTTGGATAAGGGCTTCTGCAATACGATTGGCATCTTCGTTGACCGTTTGTGCGGTGAATGGCAACCCTGTTAAAGATGCAAGCCCACTGATATCAGATGGCAAATCGGCGGGGATGGTTGCCCCACTGACCAATACAGGAAAAACTTTCTTATTTAATTTGAGCGCAGATGCAATGGCGACGCGGTTGAGGTCATCTGGGTTGTGGTATGCGCCAATTTCTGCCCATTTGTTGCCAATCATAACCACGAGCGAATCGGCATTTTGGATGACTGCATTGGCATTGGCTGGGCTGGTGATGAGATTTTCTACCCCCAGTGTCACAATACCTGCACCAAACCGACTGACAAGATAATCATTCAAGCGGTTTGAGGCGGCTTTGGTGTCATCTGGGTTATAACTGATGATGATTTTAGACATAGTTTACTCCCTGTAACTGTTATGTGGGGGAATTTCTATATTTGATTGTAATGAAAAAATGTAATTTTCGCAAACGCTTTATATGGTTATATGCCATGTCAGAAATTACTTGTTATAATTATCACAAACTACCAAAAGCATAAGGGGGTGTCTATGACGACACAAAAAAAGTATATATTTCTCTCTTATGGGCGGGGGGATAATCCCACTATTGTTCAAAAGATTGCACAAGACCTAAATTTGCAATCAAATGAACACGGGTTACACGCATGGTACGATAAATTTGATTTGCCAAGCGTTTTACAATTCACAGATGAAATTGCACATGCCATAGACCAATCACAGTATATGGTGTTATTTATTGGCGAACATTCCCTAAATTCTGAATGGTGTGCGCGAGAGTGGCATTATGCTCTTCAAAATTGTGTGCCAATTATCCCCATTTTGATACAAGGTACATGGGATTCAATTGGTGATAAATTGCCCGCACAAATTAAAAATGTGAACGGCATAGATGCGACTCAACTGTCTTTTGCACAAGTGATGACCGAAATCCGCCATCGTATCGCACAAACACCTTATCCACTCACAACCCCAATTGGCGCAGATGCTTTGCCGATATCCTATATAGACCGTCCCAATTACATTCAATCACTCAAAACCGCATTAGGGATTGGCGATAGGACCGCTATGGGGGTGGGGAAAATAGCTGGTTTTGTTGGGATTGGTGGTATTGGCAAAACAATTTTAGCCTCTGCATTAGCAAATGATTGCGAAACCCGCCGTACATTTGATTATATCTTTTGGTTGACGATTGGTGACGATGCCACTGCTGATAGCCTTACCAGTTTGTTGTATCGGATAGGTGCTCATTTTGGCGATAAATCGGATGATTATGCCGATATCGAAAAAGCCAAGCAATTGGTTACGAATCACCTACATGGTAAAAAGACATTATTTATCCTCGATGATGTTTGGGAAAAAGGCAAAATATTGATTAATGGCTTGCGTTTTCCTAATTTAGATTGTCGCCTACTCATCACCACACGTTCCGCACATATTTTAGAATCGGTTGGTGCTAAGGTGGTGACAATAGATAAATTGACCACTGATGAAGGTTTAGCATTGCTATCTACGGTAAAGCCTCCCATAGATGAGACACAAAAGGCAATTTATATCGATATTTTGAATATGTTAGGTGGGCATCCGTTAGCCATTCAATTGAGCGCTCAGCAACTTTATGATTATGATGCGGATGGCATCTTGCGACGGCTAAAAAAAAACCTAAATGAAGATAACCCATTTGGACATTTACCCATCCAAGCCGATAACCGAAATGCTCACTTGGAATTGTCGTTGCGCCTGAGTTATGGCGAATTAGGGGGTAATAATCTTCAGAT
>CALDGT010000874.1 GCA_937942935.1 uncultured Chloroflexota bacterium
GGCGCTTAGTGAAGCAACTCCGCGCCCAAAAATGTGATATGGCATTCATCCCAGACCGTTCCCCATTATTAGGACTCGCCGTTTGGTTGGCGAGGATTCCGCATCGGATTGGGTTAGATAGTGTAGGGCGCGGTTTTGCATACACCACCCGCGCAACCGTCTATCCCGATGAAGAAATCAACGAAGGAGAAATTTATTTGCGCTTGGCGCGTATATTAAACATCCCGACTGATGGCATGTATACCCATATTGATATTCCCGAACAAAAAAGGGTAGAAATTCAACAAAAATTAGCCGACAAAACAATTCATTCGCCGTATGTGGTGATTCATCCCGCAGGTGGGGCGAATCCGGGTATGCTGATGAGCAGTAAACGCTGGCTACCCCAACATTTCGCCCAAGTCGGTGATTGGTTGCATCAAACCTATGGCGCAACGCTCATCCTCATCGGCGCAAAAAGTGATACACCTATTGTCGAGGCGGTTATTGGGCATCTCAAAAGTCCGTATCACAATTGGGTGGGAGAATTAAGCCTCATGCAAATTGGCGCATTAGGGGCATCTGCAATGCTTTATATGGGAAATGACACAGGCTTAACCCATTTGGTGGCGGGGACAGGCACAAAAACAGTCATGATTTTGGGACCGTCATCGCCCAAACGTTATGCACCATTCACACCCAACGGGTTAGCGATATGGAAACCGACCTCTTTGCCAACGGGTGGCGTCTCTGAGGCAGGTCTCGATTGGGATTGGGAGCGCGATGGTGTGGGTGTAGATGAAACCATCGCGCAAATTTCTGCATTTTTAGGGCGTGCAACTGGTGGGGAATTGTAAATCGGCGATGATTGCCTCTTGGGTGATGACCTCTACCGTCTCGACCCCTTCCATTGGCAATAAATCCAAAAAGGTTTGAAGGGTCTGCTTGGCTTCATCATTGGCTTGTATGAGGATGCCTTCTTCAATCGCTACCCCCCGAAAATGGAGCAATGCCGTTTTGCGTGCTTCGCTTTCGATATTCGGCGCGGGACTGGCAAATACGCCTGTATCGCGGGAAATCACCCCACTTGCGCCTTCATCTATAAAGCAATCTACAATCGCAGGCGGGGGCAAAATAATCGTAAGGCGATTTTCTTGGATGATAATATCATTTTCGGCGATAGCACTCAGATTCACCCCTGCCTGAATCCGCCCAACCGCAAAATAAATCAGTCGGTCATTATAAAGGGCTTGTAGAATGGGCGGCAATTCGCGCTCAGATGTGATATTTTGCGAAAAATTAAATTCGACAGTCGTCAAATCAGAGAGTTCTCGCACACTTTCTAACACTGCTTTTTGCGATATCGTTGTATAAACGGGTGGCGGTGGGTTAAAAATTTGCCCAATGCCATTAAAAATACCGCCAAGAACACCCGCGCCACCGACCAACGCAAAAATAATCACGGCAACAGGAATGCCCAAACACCCCGCCACACCGACTAACCCCCACCCACAGCCCGAACAACCGCGTTGCTCGGTCACTTCTTCATATTCATATTCATCTGTCTCACGTACCCGCTTGGCGCGGTTATCTGTCCTAATGGGGGAATCTGTCATCGTCACAATCCTTATATCCAATTGAGAAATTTTTCATTAATTACCAACCAAAATCTGATATGATGATTATATCGAAAATCATTCAAGATGGTGGTAACAATTATGCCTTACACAGTCGAAATTTTACCTAATCTCCCTGTCATTCATGTGAAATATTTGGGAAATACGACCAAAGAAGAAATTTTAGAGACGATGGGGGAAGTTGTCCAAGTGGCGATGACGCTCAATGCGCCCAAAATTTTCCACATTATTGATGTCGCAGAAGCCAAAACCGATTTTATGGTGATGATGGGTGTCTTTAAGGAGATGTCGCAAAATGCGCCATCCATCCCCACCCATTCGGTTGAATATCATCGCATGTTCATCGGGTCAAACGACATGGCAAAGTTATCAGCACAAATGATGACCCTGCCACAATTTGGTGGGATGAAAATCCCCATTTTCAAAACACTGGATGACGCACTCCGCTACATCCATCAAGAATTAGGCATTTTAGAAACGAGTGAATGATGTTAGTTGCGTTATATGATGGTCATTGTGTGATTTGTAATACCACCCGCCGTCTTGTCCGCGCATTGGATTGGTTTGGGCGGGTGGAATTTTTAGATTTACATCAGCCAGAAGCCCAAACCCGTTATCCCAACATTGACCACCCCAAAGCAATGGGCGAAATTCATGTGATAGACCCCTCTGGGCGCATTTTTGCAGGATTTTATGGCACACGGCGCATGTTCCGCGCCCTGCCGTTGGGATTACCCGTGTGGGCAATTTTGCGCCTGCCCATCATCGGCGATTGGTTGGGTGTGCGCGTGTATCGGTTCATCGCCAAGCATCGCTATGCGATTAACCGCCTGTTGGGTGTGGAATTGGGACAAATTCAAGCCGAAACCGCCGCATGTGATGAGGCGGGGGTGTGTAAAATCCCGTAAAAACATGGCGCATTTTTTAACCTCATCCCCCCGCCCCCTTCTCCATGTTGGAGAAGGGGGAGAAAACCTGAATTTGGGTGGTTTTAAGTCCCCTCTCCGTTTGGGAGAGGGGATTTAGGGGTGAGGTCAAAAACCCACCCAATTCCCCCAAAATCTGTTATAATAATCCCATAATAAACCGTCATTATGGGGTGTTTGCCATGAACAAACTCAATCTAAAACCGACTAGCAAGCCCATCAAAACCTATTACGATGAGATTGGCAAAAAACGCCAAATGGGGTTATGGACAGAAGGCAATGTCGCGCCTGTTTTTGCCACCCTGCTGGAATATTGCGTTAAAACAGTCGGATACAGCCTCAATCAACAACACACCAGCAAAAGTGGCAAGCGCACCTTGCGCTTTGATGGCGCGATTTTGAACCAATTCAATTTGCCTTATGGTGTTTGGGAGGCAAAAGACAGCGCCGATTCGCTCCCCAAAGAAATCCAGAAAAAATTTGCCGATGGCTACCCCAACCGCAACACCCTCTTTCAATCTCCCGATGAGGCGATTTTATATCAAAATGGCAAATTGGTGATGACCGCCGACCTCACCAAACCCCAAGAACTCATAGACATCCTCAACACCTTTTTTAATTATACCGACCCTGTTTATGACCAATGGGAACAAGCCGTCGCCGAATTTAAGATGCTTGTGCCACGAATCGCCCAAAAATTAGATGACATCATCGAAAAAGAATACCAAAAACGGCGCGATTACACCCGCGCATTTGATACCTTTCATGACCTGTGTCGTGTGGCGATTAACCCCAACCTGAGCAAAGATGCCGTAGAAGAAATGCTCATTCAGCACATCCTCACCGAGCGCATCTTCCGCAAGGTGTTTAACAACGATAAATTCACCAGCCAAAATATCATCGCCCACGAAATTGAAAAAGTCGTGGATGCCCTCACCAGTAGCTCATGGAATCGGGAAGATTTTTTGCGCGACCTCAATCATTTTTATGGCGCAATTGAACTCACCGCCAGCACCATCAGCGATTACAACGAAAAACAAGCCTTCCTCAACACCGTTTATGAGCAATTCTTTCAGGGATTTAGTGTGGCGGTGGCAGATACACACGGCATTGTGTATACCCCTCAGCCGATTGTGCAATTTATGGTACGCAGTGTGGAGCAATTGCTCAAACGTGAATTTGGGCGTTCACTCGCCGATAGCGGGGTGCATATCCTAGACCCATTTGTGGGGACGGGCAACTTTTTACTGCGCGTGATGGAAGAAATCCGCCAGATGAACCCCGCCGCCCTGCCCCATAAATATGCCAATGAATTGCATTGCAACGAGATTATGCTCCTGCCCTATTATATCGCCAGCATGAACATCGAACACGCTTATTATGAAGCGATGGGCGACTATAAACCGTTTGAGGGGATTTGCTTGGTAGATACATTTGAACTGGCAGAAGCCCGCCAATTGGGATTTTTTACCCAAGAAAATTTGGCGCGGGTAGAACGCCAACGCGCCAGCCCACTGACCGTCATCATCGGCAACCCGCCGTATAATGCGTGGCAGATGAATGAAAATGACAACAACAAAAATCGCAAATATGAGGTGCTAGATAAGCGGGTGAAAGAAACGTATGTCAAAAATTCTACTGCCACCAATCGCAATGCACTCAGCGACCCGTATGTGAAGGCATTCCGTTGGGCGAGTGACCGCCTGAAAGATGAAGGGGTAATTGCCTTTGTCACCAATAGCGGATTTTTAGATGGCATTGCTTTTGATGGGATGCGTTATCATCTCGCACGCGAATTTAGCCAAATTTACATCATAGACCTCAAAGGCAATGTCCGCAAAGATTCCATGCGCGAAGGTGTCCCCATTGGTGAAGCGCATACCATTTTTGGCTTGAGTGCGATGGTGGGCATTTGCATCACCTTTTTGGTCAAGAAAAAAGACCATACCAACACCGAAATTTTTTATTATGAGACCGATTGGAAAGCGAAACGGACGGCAAAATTAGCTGTTTTAGAAGAAGCCAAAACCTTCCAAAATTTGACATGGCGTACCATCACACCGACTAAAAAGAATCTTTGGTTAACGGATGGTATGGTAGATGATTTTGAGACATTCTTACCCATCGGCACAAAAGATGCCAAACGGGGCAAAGGGCAAGCTATTTTTAATACATATACAATCGGTGTACAAAGCAATCGAGATAGTTGGGTTTATAATTTTGACCAATATACTATGGTTGAAAATGTGAAACGCATGATTGATG
>CALDGT010000875.1 GCA_937942935.1 uncultured Chloroflexota bacterium
GATTGTATCAAACTAGGAGATTATGATGACCCTCACAAATAAGACATACCTTATCACAGGTGCAAGCGGTAATGTCGGGCGTGCCATTGCACGGACTTTTTCGCAAGTAGGCGCAAATTTGGCATTGGTAGATATGAATACCGATGCGCTCAATGCGCTCATCAGTGAAATCGGTGGTGATTCTGCTCGTTTTAAGCCATATACTGCGGATTTGGGCAATCCAGAAGCAGTAGATATGTTGTTATCACAAATCGAATCTGATTTTGGCAAATTAGACGGGTTGGTGCATACCGTTGGCGGGTTTGCGATGGGCGACCCCGTTCATGCAGGTAAATTAGATGTTTTTGACCGCATGATGACTTTGAATGCGCGTATTGTGTATTTATTGGCGGGCAAGGTGGCATCTTTTATGATTTCCAAAGGGGTTAACGGGAGTATTAGCATTATGTTGGCGCGGTCTGGTGGCAAGGGTGCAAAAAATCAGGCGGCATATACCGCCAGCAAAGCCGCCGCAACCCGCATTATGGAAAGTATGGCACAAGAACTCAAGGAACATGGCATCCGTGTGAATGGTGTTTCGCCGAGTATTATAGATACCCCTCAAAATCGCTCATCTATGCCCAATTCAGACCCCAATAATTGGGTAAGCCCTGCCCAGATAGGTGATTTGATGGTGTTTTTAGCGACCAATGAAGCCATGACAGGCGCAAATATCGAAATTAGCGCGTGGTCATAAGCAACCCCACACCAGAAATTTTTATGATATTTGTCATAGTAAGCAATGATTAGGCTGTTTCGTCTAATAGGATATGATTGTTTTGTTTTTATATGCTAAAGGAATATCCGCATGGATAAAGTAGAAATTGTTTTAGATAATAATTATCGTACTCACATCACATCGAGACAACATATTTTTCACTCCGATTCGCCAAATGAAGGTGGCGGAGATACCGCCGAAACCCCAGAAGAAATGTTGCTTGGTGCGTTGGGGTCTTGTATGGCGATGACCGCTAAAATGTATGCGAATCGCAAGGGTTGGGCGGTTGAACGGATAGAAGTTGTCTTGAGCCTCAAGCGGTTTAATGGAAAAGAATATGCCAAATACGAAGGTGATGCCCCCTTCATCCACGAAATCACAGAAGAAGTTCGCTTTTTTGGCAATTTAGATGCCGACCAATTGGCACGCCTACGCGAAATTACATTCAAATGCCCAGTGCGCCGTATTTTGGCGAATCCTGTATTCTTTGTTGAGCCAATCCTCGAAAATTAGCTTCATGCAGGTGAGGGGATGAGAAGCGGTATCTCGAAACCGAAATGACTCCCCTTGCCTTGCACACTCTTAAAAATGAGCGTGCCATGATGCCGTTCTATAATATTTTTGACCAAATATAATCCTAAACCTGTCCCCTCGATGTGTCGTGTTTCTTTCGATTTTGCCCGATAAAATGGCTGAAATAAACTTGCCTGTTTATCTTTGGGGATGCCATAACCCGTATCTACGACCTCAAACCGCACTTGGTTATGTTTATAGTCTATTTTGACAGTGACATCGCCCCCTTGTGGGGTATATTTAAGCGCATTGCTGATAAGATTGGCAACCGCTTCACGTAATTGAGCAATATCGCCAGAAATGCGTAATGGTATATTGGGGCAGGCGAGGGTGAACTTGATATTGCTGGCTTGGGCTTGGGTTTGATAATCTCTAAAAATGCCTTGTACGATAGGGGTTAATTCAATAGGGGCATATTCAGCATGTTGGGCATTTTGCTCGATGCGCTCCAATGACAAAATATCATCAATAATCCGTCTCATGCGTTTGGTCGCTTGGCGCATATCTTCAACATGAGCAACAAGAGACTCTTTATTTAGGGTGGCATCTGGTTCATTCAATTCGAGTGACATCACATCTAAATGAGTGACAAACACTGCTAGGGGAGAGCGTAAATCGTGCGCCGCCACCCGTATCATATCACTTTTAAGTTGTTCTAATTTATTGACTTTATCAAATAAGGCTTGTATTTCTTCGTATTGTTTGGCGCTTTGTTGAATCTGATTTTCTAGGGCTTGCTCTGCCAAGTATTGATGCGTGACATCTTGCACCAAGGCATGGATATGCTCATCTTCTAGGGTGTTGATGATGCGGTATTCAATCCATTTTTCATCACCGCTTTTGGTCAAAATATGGTGAGTGAGTGCTTGCTGAAACTGAAAATGGTGTTCAAATTCTTTGTCTATGACTTTGGCATCTTCTGGGGCAAAAAGATGTGACAATTCCTGATAGGATAGACCGACTAATTCATCGGGCAAATATCCGGTTAACTGTAACATCGAATCGCTGACATAAACCAAAATACCATCGGGGTTAAAACTTACTATGGCATATCCCGCCGCTTTTAAGACGTGATGATGGAGTTGCAATGTAAACAAGTCGTCTTGAATAAGGGTTAGTTTGTCCGTATTCATTGAATTATTCCGTGTTCTCTAATCACGTAAGTTAAGCACATTATCCTATGAAGAAGGTAAAATTTCAAGCAGTTATTAAGAAAAAGATTGCATTATTACGACTTTGGCAATACAAAAAACAGTGAAATTGCATATTTCACCGTTTTTGCTATTTCTATTATATGACTTATTGAAAAAAATGCTTATGAGAGGATGGTTTTTCTAAAGTTAGTCGCCCGTTTTAGGTCATTTTCCATGCCTAAACGATTAAATGCGATGATGGCTTGTTGTAATTTACGGGCGGCGCTATTGTGATTGCCACGTTTTGCCAAACTCACAGCTTGGGCAAATGTGGTTAACATAATTTCGGCTTCGGCATCGCGCCCTCTGAAGTCATCAATAGAAGCCCGATAATAATCATCTGGATTATGAGAATAATTCGGGTCTGGCACATGAGTGAGGTGGGTTACGACATCGCCTAATGTGCGCCTTGCTAATCCAGAGTGACGCGGGTCATCACTGCGTAATGCAATTTGGTAAGCCTGTACTGCTTCTTCCCATGCTTGGTCATACTGATGGTGATGCAGATGAATATGTGCGAATCCATGATGAATTTCGCATAGCGGTCCCAATGCCGCATCTGGATTTTCCCATTTTTTAGATAGGGCTAATCCATCTTCAAAGGCTTGTTTAGCTTCTTCTAGGCGTTCTAATGACAATAATGCCAATCCAATATTAACCGTGGCGTATGTCTGTAATACGGTATTGTTCATCTGACCTGCATATTCAAAAGATGAACGATATAATTGAATGGCTTTATCAAAATGCCCCTTAAAACGCCAACTTTCGCCTTCTGCTAAGTCAATCGTAGCGATACGATTTGGGTTATAGTGTTTTGATGCCAAAAGCCGAGCGCGTTGCATGTGTTGGATACTCACATCCAAATTACCTTTTGTGAGTTGAATCGTGCCGAGTGTTTGCTCTGCGCGTGCTTGATTAAGCGTATTTCCTTCTACACTAGCGCGTTGTACCAAAACAGATAACCGCGCAACCGCTTCGTTAAAGGGTAAATTGCCTGCACGTAATTGTGTGCTAACGGCAATACAAGCCTCGTTAAATTCTGGGGTAGGATTTTCAATCTCTGGCATACGACATCACATCAACAACAATTGTGCTTCGGCGGCGCGTGCCGCATCATCTACCATACCTAATTTTGTGAACATATCCATCACTTGTTGCAATTTCTTTGCCGCCATTGTCCGCCGTCCACGTTTGGCGAGGCTTAGCGATTGTGCAAAAAGTGTCCGCGCCATCTCTGCTTCGGCTTTCAAGTCTTGGAAATACCGCAATGACTCGCGGAAATAATCATCTGGCTCAGACGAAAACCGTGAATCTGGTGCTGTTTTTAGGTCGGTCAAGACTTCGCCTAATGTACGATTTGCATACCCTTTGATGAGGGGCTGATTGGCTTGTTCTGCGAGTTGAATAGCTTCGACAGCGCGTATCCATGCCGATTCTAAATTACCTTCATGCAAATGAATTTCTGCCAATCCATGATAAATTTCGCATAATAAGGTTGCCACATTTGCATCTTGAATATCGAGTTGTTGTGCCAGTTTTAGGCTTTTATTGAACGCAACATGCGCTTCATCATAGCGCTTGAGCGCGAGCAAGGTTAACCCTTCATTCGATGAGGCTTGGGTTTGAAGTTGAATATCCCCAAATTGCTCTGCAAATTCATAAGCCGATTGATATAACTTTGCCGCACGATTGAGTTCACCCTTAAAGCGATAATTTTCGCCCTGATTAAGGTCAATAATAGCGACACGTCTGGGGTTGCCCGCGCGGGCAAATAAATTGCGAGCGCGTTCATTATGCCGAATGCTGATATCCAAATTGCCACGATAATGTTGCACATAACCCATCAGTTGCTCAACACGCCCCTGATTGACCAAATGCCCACTTTCGTTAGCCTCATAAGCTAATGCTTCTAATTCAGCAAGTGCCTGTTCATATTGCAATTCTCCACTAGCAAACCGATTCACAATTGCAATACATTTTTGGTTAAATTCTGGCGTTGGTTCTGGAAAATTAGCGTTGGCTACCCTAACCATAGGTTATCCTCTGTTAAAAAATATACTTCGTCTCTTAAAGATAACCTAACTTGAGTTAAATTTCTACCCCATTCAAAAAAATTTAACAAATTCAAGTGACTTATGTGCATTTTTGCATAAACTAACGGAGTGGTATGATGCCACTCCGTTCATGAGATACTTAATCACCAGCCATTGGAATGGCTTGGGGTTTTAATGCGGGTTGCGAGATGGGAAAATCTTGCACGATTAAATCTTGGGCGATGATAGACGATGATAACACACCCGGAAGTCCTGCACCCGGATGCGTCCCCGCGCCGACAAAATACAAATTGGGGATGTCTTCACTGCGGTTATGTGGTCTGAACCAAGCCGATTGCACCAAAATCGGTTGCACACTAAATGCCGCGCCCATATAACTTTTGAGGGTATCTTGGAAGTGAAGTGGGTCTATATAATGCTCTGCGACAATATTGGCTTGTAAATCGGGGAGATATTCATCTTCCAAAAATTGCATAATCGCATCCCGATATTCTTTTGCTTTTTTCGTCCAATCTGTGCCAGACCCCAAATGTGGGACAGGAGAGAGGACATAGAACGATTCACCGCCTTCGGGTGCTAGTGATGGGTCGGTTAGGGTAGGCATGTGCAAATAGAGCGAGAAATCATCGGCGATGGTTTTCATCTTAAAAATATCGCGCAGGAGTTCTTTATAGCGGTCTCCTAAGATGATGTTATGATGTGCCAGACCTTGCTCACGATATTGGCGTTTTGTGCCAAAATAAATCACAAATAACGACATGCTATATTTGAGATTTTTCATGCGCCGATTGGTATTCTTTTTGCGATATTGTGCTGGAATCATGTTCAAATAAGTATAGGCGACATCGGCATTACTGACGACAATATCTGCTTTATGAATGGTGCCATCGGTCAAGCGCACGCCTGTCGCTTGGCGGGTTGTATCGTCTATCATAATTTGGTCTACATCGGCATTGAGGGTAATTTTGCCACCGAGTTCGGTGAATAATTTTGCCATGCCATTAACTAATGCGACTGTACCACCCATCACATAATGCACACCCCATTCGCGTTCTAGGTAATGAATCATGGCATAAATAGATGGGGCATCGAATGGATTGCCACCAATTAGCAAGGGATGGAATGAAAAACAACGGCGTAAAAATTCATCTTCGATATATTGCGCCACATATTGATACACACTTTTATACGATTGCAAGCGGATGAGGTCTGGTGCGACCTTGAGCATATCCGTGAAATGCAAAAATGGCTTATCTGCCAATTCTACAAAACCTTTTTCAAAAATAGCTTTGGTTTTGCTCATGAAGGCTTTGTATCCTTCAACATCTTTGGGGTTGCGTTTGGCAATTTGTGAATAAATAAATTCGGGGTCGTTGTTATAATCGAATGGTTGACCGTTGTGGTCAAAAATCCGATAAAACGGGTCATTCGGCGCAAGGGTCACATAATCTTCGCGTTTGCGACCAGCGGCTTCCCAAATATCATCCAGCATGAATGGTGCGGTAATCACAGTTGGTCCGCCATCAAATTTGAATCCATTCACTTCATAACCATAAGCCCGCCCACCGAGCTTGTCGCGCCGTTCTAAAATCTGCACCTCATAGCCTTTGGCGGCGAGGCGAACAGCCGCCCCTAATCCCCCAAATCCGCTACCGATGACGATGATTTTTTTGCTCATAGCATAGATTCCTTTGAATAGGCAACATCTATAATAGATGGCACAAATTAACTTATAATTTGATTATGAGCCTAAAAAAGGGGGATAACAAGTGAATGTCATGGAGTTCTAAATAGAATATTATGCGTTGCTCATCTAGTGTCATAAAGAGCTATGACGTTTGTCATAACCCTTTTATCGCGTTTAAGAATTGACCCACCACGCGCTGAAAATCTTCCCATGCTTCGGTATGAATCGCATGGGCGCACGAAAACATTTCTAAGCGGGCATTTTGAGCGCGTGCA
Organism: uncultured Chloroflexota bacterium; assembly: GCA_937942935.1. Taxonomy (GTDB): domain Bacteria; phylum Chloroflexota; class Anaerolineae; order Aggregatilineales; family Phototrophicaceae. The sequence goes on from CALDGT010000875.1 coordinate 6,540, forward strand.
ATAATTTCTTGGGCATATTCTGGGGGATTGAGATAATCTTTGTCACCAAGCATCATCAATAAAGGGGCGCTTATTTGATTGGCAATGCTCCGTGATACGTCCCCACCAGAATCTATGATGGCATGAATCGTTTTTATCCAACCCAACACAAACGCATCTGCATGGGCGATTTGGTGACGAGTTTTGAGTTCATCTGTCATCCATGTGGCGGGGAACATGCGTTGAGCGTGTGGTCGCATGGCGCTCCCATAATAACCAACCGCCCCCCAAACCGCGATAGATGAAAAGCGGTTTGGGTCATAAGCGCCCATCAACAGGGCAATTTCGCCACCATCAGAAAATCCCATGAGATGTGTTTTGGAGATATTGAGCGCCTCTAATAACGCCAACATATCTCGCGCATCTTTTTGATAAAAATCGTGCGGGAAGGCGCGTGGTTTTGGGGTAGATGTCCCATATCCGCGCATAGTCGGCGCGATGATGCGATAATCTTTACGAAGCCACTCAACCACATTCGGGAATTGTGTATCACCTGTCCCCAAAAATCCATGAAGCATGGTCATGATGGGGGCATCCCCGCCTGTATCGACATAATCTATCCCCGCACCTGTTGGTAATTCGATGAATGGCATGAATCAGTCTCCTTTGGGGATGACAAAAATGGCATTTCCAGAGCCAATATAAATTAAATCGCCACCCCCGCTCCCGGGTTTTACCACCACTGCCTCTAATAAATCGAGCAATGATTCATCGCGCAGGCTATAACTACTATTAAAGTTACCACTCAGCGAGGTTTGGTACACCTTGCGCTGGCTTTGGGAAACGATATAGAGGCTTTGAGAGGTGACATTGCTATCTAAAAACATGCTGTTGGCGTTGGTGATTTCTTGACCGGTTGGAAATGCGCCAAAGCCAAAATTTTGCAATGAGCCTTCACGATATTTGATAATCACCCCGTCTGCTTGCAACACATAAATACTCCCTTGCGAATCTATTTCGAGGTCTACCGCACCCGGTAGGGTAGGACGAGTTGCCCCGCCAAAATATTCGCTCGGTGGGCTGGCAAAAACCCCGCCAGATGGCTCATAACGCCAGATTTGCGCGTTAGTTGTACCAATATCCAAAATATACAATCGTCCAGACCATGTGGCAACGGCTATTGGATTATTCCAATTTTCTGCACCCAATAAGCGTTGGGCGCTACATTGCACAAAGCGCATTTCGCACTCAATAATGACCCCATTCGTGTCTATGCCGATGAGCCGATTGGTCTCTATGCTGAAGGCAATATCAAAAATGTCGCCCACCTGAATATTGCTGGCGGTTGCCCCTTGTCGCATCTCTGGGATGGGAATTGACTGGCGTGCGGTTGTGAGTCCATCATTGCTCAAGATAATCTGATACACCCGTCCATTGGCGCGGTCTA
>CALDGT010000876.1 GCA_937942935.1 uncultured Chloroflexota bacterium
CATTTTTGGCAGATAACAAACGAATTGTGTTTGGCGTGGGTGATGGCACATTGGTGATGCTCGACATTACTAATCCAGATGACAGGACAACCGTCACCCTCGATGCTTTACATATTCAAGATATAGAAGTATCACCTAGTTTAGATAATCCTCTCATCGGTGTTGTAACTGGATTTCCAGATGAATCGGTGTTGATTTTCACAGATGATTTAACACAACCACCGCGAGTTATTGAGAGTCTTGAAATCAATACAATTGCATTTTCGCCTGTGGTGAGTGATGACCATGCGGTGATAGCGATGGCAGGGGTGGGAGATTTCATTTTGTTTTGGGAGATTCCTCTATCTGCATCCGAACCATTACCAGAAGAATCTTCTAATAACATTATGACTCGTGATTTGAGCGCGTGGTATACCGATTTGGGTTTTTCTCCAGATGGCTCTTTGCTTTTTGTATCTGAGATGGATGGTGTGATTGGTGTTTGGGATTTAATCACAATGGAAAAACCGCGCGGATTAACCTCTGGTGTGGCAGAAACTACCATTATCACATCAGCCGTGAGTCCAGATGGGCGTATGGTGGCGACAGGTCATGATGATGGCACCATTATACTATGGGGTAGAAAATCGAAATAAATGAGAGGTGTTTTGTGGGGGGAATTCCCCCACATCGTTTATTCACTGGCGGGCGTTGTCGGTTTTGTGGTTGGGGTGTTGGTGCTGGTAGCATCGGCTTTTGGAGCATCAGCAGATGTCGTTTTTTCTGTGGTGGTAGATGTATTATTGCTAGAGGTACTGGTTAATGCGCTTTTAGAGCCTTTGCTATCATTCACATAAAAGCCAGAGCCTTTGAAGATAACACCTGCATTTTGTACCACACGCCATACTTTTTGACCTGTATGCGGGTCGGTGGTTAATGCTGAATCGGTGAATTTTTGTTTAATAGTAAAGGTTGTTCCATCTTCTCTACGATAGGTATATTCTGGCATAATGCGTTTCCTCAATAACACTCGATGAATTTCATAATCTCTATCATAATGCACAAGTCCATTAAATTTCCATAGACATAAAAAACTCTGATATATTTTTTATGTTCTGTGTTTACTACCCCTAGTAGGCAGATACGACTATAATGGATAAAAACTTTTAAGAAAACAAAGGTCATAGAAAGATGAATATTTTAATTATTGGCGGGACTCGGAACTTGGGACACTTTTTGGCGGAGCGTATTTTGGCAGATGGTCATAACCTGACTATCCTCAATCGCGGTGTGACGAGTGACAACCTGCCTTCTAATATCTCTCGGTTACGATGTGACCGCACCAATTCGCAACAACTCCGCAGGGCAATTGGTGGGCGCACTTTTGATGTGGTGATAGATAATGTGATGTATAAAGAACCCGAAGCAGAATCTATCGTCGAGATTTTGTCGGGCAAAGTAGGTCATTACATTTTTATCAGCACAGGGCAAGTTTATTTGGTGCGGGCAAATTTGACACGCCCATTCAAAGAGAGTGATTATGAGGGTGAACTCATTCCGCCTCCCACCGAAAACACCTATGATTATGAAGAATGGTTATATGGCATCGATAAACGCAAAGCCGAAGCTGTATTTGCCCGTGCTTATGCCGAAAAACAATTCCCATATACTGCTTTGCGTTTGCCAATGGTCAATAGTGAACGCGATAATTTTAATCGCCTGTATAATTACATGATTCGCATCCGCGATGGTGGACCCATCCTTGTCCCAGAACAGCCTAATTATCCGTTGCGTCATGTGTATACTGCCGATGTGGTGAATGTGATTATGCACCTCATCAATACAGGCATGGGCAAGGGCAAAGCCTATAATATTTCTCAAGATGAGACCGTTTCTATTGGTGAATTTTTGACTATTTTAGGCGAATTGGTGGGTTTAGAACCACAAATCCGCATGGTAGACCGTTCTTTATTGGTGGCGAATGGCTTTTTGCCAGATTGCTCGCCATTCAGTGAATTGTGGATGTCTGAACTCGATAACACCCTTAGCAAAACAGAACTTGGTGCGACATACACGCCACTGCGTGAATATATGGCGCGAATTGTCACTTACTATACCGAAAACCCACCCAAATTACCGACAGGCTACAAACGCAGAAAATCTGAAAAAAGATTGTTTAGTGACCCCGAATAAGCGGGGCTAAAGGATAGACGATGAACCTCAATGATTTTTTGGCGCAACTCCCCGATGGTCTGTATGAATTGGGCGCTCGTGTGGCATTAGTCCTTGTCGCCTTTTTGCTCATCATCATTTTGCGTCGTATTTTGACATGGCTCATTTTGCGCCCGTTGCGCCGTTTGGTCAAAAAAGGTGGCTATGATGATGATAAAAGTGCGGTGGATGTGCTGGTGTCGCCCATGCGCTTTTTTATCATTGCGCTTGCATTGCTGATGAGTATCCAACTGATTCCCACCACACAAGGCATCAATAATCTCGTGTTTGGGATTTCGCGCTCGTTGATTATCATCGCATTGTTGCTATTCATCTATAACTTGGTAGATTTGCTTGCGCCGTCTAGTTTGCGAATTGCTAACCTAACCGGATTTGCCATTGAGGATCGCATCCTTCCTTTTGTGCGAGTCGCCATTAAACTGCTCATTTTAGCGGTGGGGATGGTCATTTTGTTGCAAGAATGGGGGTATGATGTTAGTGGTTTGCTGGCAGGAATTGGTATCGGTGGTTTGGCTGTATCGCTCGCCGCCCAAGATACGATTGCCAATTTATTTGGGTTTGTGGCGATTGTGAGCGATAGACCCTTTGATGTTGGCGAGGTCATCCGTACCGGTGATGTCGAAGGCACAGTAGAGCATGTCGGGTTGCGCTCGACACGGATTCGCCAACCGAATCAGGCGGTGGTGTATTTGCCGAATAATGTGGTCGCCAATAGTCCTGTGTTAAATTGGTCACGCCTCAAAAAACGACAAATGGAATTACGGCTAAAAGTGACTTTTTCTACCACACATGACCAATTGCGGAGTATTATGCAACAAACTCGCATTATGTTGAGCAAACAAAATAGTGTCGAGACGAATTCGATTGTGGTCAATATTTTGGATTTGAGCAATGAATCCACCGAGATTTTAGTCCGTTGTTATATCCTTATCGCTGACTGGAAATTATTCACCGCCGAAAAAGAACGACTAGCCCTCGAAATTTTAGACATCCTCAAATCATTGAGTGTGGAAATGGCGGGTTCTGTGACCGATGTCCGCGTTAACACCTCACAAGGAGCATAATATGGCAGATGCCACCCCACCCGCCTCGCTCGCTCAGGTATTATATTTCTCTGATGCCGATTTATCTGCAAATCGTGAAGGGCATTTGAGCGAGTCACAAATTCAAACATTACAGCGACGAAAAACCCGTCTCATGATGATTGGTGCGATGATATTCATTGGATTAGCATTTGTCGCAACACTATTCATCTTTTTGGGGACAAAGCCCGAAAATTCATCTATTTTGACCATCATCGGCATTGGACTCACCATTTGTAATGCCCTGATGGTGGGTATTATTTTTCGGCAATGGCTCAAGGTCAATTCAGATGTGGCTGGAAAACGGGTAGATATTATCACAGGGAAATTGGAGCGCGTCCTAAAGCCCATCAATCGGCGTGTGATTAATTATATGATACGGATTCAGCAGACCGAGACTTATGTCCCCAAAGATGTTTTTATCGCTTTTACACACGGCGACTCGTATACCCTTTATCGCACACCCTATACTGGCATTTTATTATCGGCAGAAAGAAGCAACTCATGATTCCGCTTAAAGTGATGACCTTTAATTTACGTGGCAGTTATTTTGAGATTGATGGTGATAATTTTTGGACCTATCGTGCAGACCTCAATGTGCGTACCATCCAAAAATATGCTCCAGACATCATCAGTTTTCAAGAATTTCAACAGGGCAATTTAGACATCTATCACTATTATCTGGAAGATTATGATTATGAGCTTGGGTTAGTGACAATAGATGAGAGCGATTTTGGTATGTATAACGCCATTTATTGGCGCAGAGAACGCTTTTTGCCCATCAAAGCAGGCGGATTTTACCTAAGTCCCACGCCAGATGTTTTTTCTAATGGATGGGATAGCGCCCTCATCCGCGCTTGTAATTGGATTATTTTTCGGGATGCGTGGACAAATACCGAATTTGTTTATGCCAATGTTCACCTCGACCATCTTGGAGAGACTGCGCGTGTTGAGGGGAGTAAATTGGTCGTAGAAAAGTTAGCAGAAATTCGCGGAGAATTGCCCGTCATTATTACAGGCGATTTTAATTCGCGGGTTTGGGCATCATCTGATGAAGACTTAAATAATTTGCCAGAAGGTGTATTATTGGAAGATGTCGCCCCACCCAATACAGCCCACAAAGTTTATACCGATGCGGGATATGCCGATACATTTAACCTTGCGGGGCATGAAGAAAATATTCATACCAACACTTTCCATAATTTTCTAGGCGAAAACTACCCGCCAATGGCTGTCCGCATTGATTGGATTCTCATCGGTGGCATATCTAAACGATTCACAACCCATTCTTGTGATATTATTCGTGATGCAGAACCACCCATTTATCCCAGTGACCATTATCCTATTTTGGCAGAATTGAGCATAGAGTAAGGAGAATTTTTTCAGATGACACCACGCACCCCTCTCATTATCATAAGTTTGTTTGGTGGAATGTTGATAATTTTGATGATGATGTTCACCAATCAGCCGAGCATTGCTCAAAATCCAACCCCCACACCCGATGATTTGCAACGGCGTGCTACCGAAATCGTCGCAGGGGCTACCCTCACTGCACAAGTCGGCGGGGATTTTACATCAGTTGGGACGAGTACCCCTCTGGCGGGGTTGTGCAATTCGCTCACCTACCGCCCAATGGATGATATTGAATTTTTGATAACTCAGACATTGGCGACTATTCCACTTGCTCCAATTCAAGATGGCATAGAAGTCTTATTGCTAGAAGAAACACAAGATTGTGTTACTTTCGAGACTCGTGAATCTATGGTCAGTATTACTGTTCCAACATTAGGAAATGAAATTAATGATGAATCTTTATTGGGCGACAAATTAGCGCAGATTGTAAATTCGCTCAAAACCACAAGTTCACCACTTCATGTTTTGCCCAACCCTATGCTCACAATTTCGTTTGTTTTGGGCAACCAAACACGCCAATTCACAATGACATGGCAAGAGTTATTGACCCTAAACACAACTGGAACAGCATTAATTACACAAGTGACCCATTTAGGAATTGATGCCCCATGATGCGAGCCATTATCGCCCAAGATAAAAAACCGATATTTGTAACAATCCCAGACCCGATTCCCTCCCCAGATGAGGTGTTGATTGATGTGAAAGCAACCGCGCTCAATCGTGCCGATTTGTTGCAAGTGCGTGGGTTATATCCCCCGCCAGCAGGTTCACCAGAGACATTAGGTTTGGAATTGTCAGGCGATATTATCGCTGTTGGGCAAAATGTGACACGGTGGAAAATTGGCGATAGGGTGATGGCATTGGTCGGGGGTGGCGGATATGCACAAAAAGCGGTTGTTCATGCAGACCACTGCTTGCCTATTCCGCCTGATTTTGGGTACGAACAAGCGGCGGCGATTCCAGAAGCCTTTTTGACTGCCTATGCTAACATGATATGGATGACTGGTCTAAAAGAAAGTGAGCGTGTCCTCATCCATGCAGGCGCGAGTGGGGTCGGTTTGGCGGCGATTCAATTGGCGCGTGTGATTGGCGCGACTGTGATTGTCACCGCCAGCGCATCTAAACATGAGATTTGTGTTCGCAATGGCGCTCATTTGGTGATTGATTATAAAACCGAAAATTTTGCGGATAGATTGCTCAGAGACTATAGCGGTGTGAATGTGATTGTAGATATGGTTGGTGCGCCCTATTGGGAAGATAATTTCCGTGTGATTGAAAAATGGGGTAGGTGGGTATTTATCGGCACACAGGGCGGGAATAAAGTTGAACTGAACATCAATCAATTGATGAGCAAGCGCTTGCGGTTGATGGGTTCTACCTTACGAGACCGTACCATCGCCGAAAAATCGCGCTTGGTGAGCGAATTTGAAGGTTGGGCGATGCCTCATTTTTTTGCGGGGGCGTTACGGGCAAATGTCCATACGGTGATGAATTGGGATGATGTTGAAATGGCACATGAGTTGATGCGAAATAATCAAAATGCGGGCAAAATTGTCTTAAAAATCACCCCCTAAATTAAGGGCGGAAAGATAATTCAATCCGCCCGTAACATCATTTTAATTACACATTAAAGCGGATATGCACAATATCGCCATCGCGCACGATATAATCTTTGCCTTGTAAGCTAAATTTGCCGGCTTGCTTGACTGCCGCTTCACTACCCGCATCGAGTAAATCTTGGAAATACATCACTTCTGCGCGGATGAACCCTTTTTGCAAATCGCTATGAATTGCGCCTGCCGCTTCTGGGGCTGTTGCGCCAATCGGCACACTCCATGCCCGACATTCATCATGCCCAACGGTGAAGAAAGATTGAATAGCCATGAGGTCATACGCCAAACGGATGACTTTTGCGGCGCTTAATTCGGTGATGCCATATTCTTCCATGAACATGGCGCGGTCATCTGGATTATCGAATTGTGATAATTCGGCTTCTAGCTTGCCTTGTAACCCGACAATCTTCACGCGCTTATGCTCATATTTGATGAGTTTGCTGGCATCTTGGGCTTCATCTCCCAAATTTAACACAATCAAGACAGGTTTGAGGGTCAAGAAGCCATACCCACGCAACGATTTTTCTTGCTCCAATGTCATATCAAAATCACGCAAGGGTTTTTCGGCATCCAAATGGGCTTTCATGGCTTCAAACAATACTTGCTCATCGGCATATTGGGCTTCTAATTTTTTGCCTTTAATGCGGATGTCATCTGCAATTTTTTGCAGACGTTTTTCGACTGTCACCATATCATTGAGCAAAAATTCTTGTTCAATCATCTCTAGGTCGCGTTGTGGGTCAATCGTCACATACGGATGAGGTACAGTTTCGTCTTTGAAAGCACGTACCACATGCACAAAACCATCTACCTGAGAGAGTTCATTACGGACTTGCCCCTTTAGCCCGCCTTCGCTCATGCCTTTATCTAGCCCCGCAATATCGGCGAATGTGATGGTGGCATACGCAAATTTTTTGGGATTATACATCTTAATCAGCGCATCTAACCGCGTATCTGGTACATTGACCACGGCGGTATGCACTTCAAATTGACCACTACTCACGGCGGCAGTCTCTAAATTTTGCCCTGTGAGCGCGTTAAAAATGGTGGTTTTGCCACTGTTGGGCAGACCAATAACACCTAATCGCATCTTTTCTTATCCTCATCCAAATTTTTTTGATAATAGCACTATGATAATGGATTATAGCGATGATGTTCAAGACACGAAGCCAACGGGTAATGCCCGTTGGCGAGATGATTAAAGTTCTACATACACTTTGCCATCTTCTTCAATGACGGTGTAGGTATCGAGTGATTGTGGCTTCTTGCCAAAGCTAATGAGTGAGCGCGACCAATCTGGTAATTTTACGCCTGCCACACCACGCACCCAATCTTTATTCTCGCCACTGCACATTTCAAACTCGGAATTATGCCATGGACAGATGATGTTATCGCCTTGTAACTTTCCCCCTGCGAGTGGCAATGGCATGTGAGAACACCGATTTTTGACAGCACATACCCCACTGCTCACCCGTGCGACCACTATAGATTGATTTTCGACTTTGACTGTCTTTAATTCACCAGCAGGAAATTCTTCTGATGCCCCAATTAACACACGATTTGCCATAATGGTTTATAACCTCATGATGATATGATGAACACCATTATTGATGTTCATCTGAAGTGTAACGCAAATCGGGTTATTGGGGGGTGGGTTTAACACCATTTTCTAATTGACTTTTTAGCGTATTCAAAGCCTTTTTGGTGCGTGCAGTCATCACACGGCGCATGAAAGGAGCATATAGACCCATTAAAAATGGCATTCTAATATTGAGCGTCTCGCTGACTAAGGTTGTCCCGCCTTGGGGGGTAAATTCAAGGCTTCCTACCACCGAGAAGCGTCCCAAAACCCCTTTGTATTCAACCAATTTATTTGGTTTATAATCGGTGATGTCGGCATTCAGGTCTAAGCGCCAGCCCATCAGATAACTATTACGGCGTTGGGTGATGCTAATCCCCTGACGGATACGGTCATCGGTCATATCCATTGCTTCAATATCGGTTTGCCATGTTTTGAAGTCATTGACAGCATGACGAAAAACATCGCTAATAGATGCACTAATGGTCACTTGGGCATTAATTTTGGGCATTTGGGTGATTCTCCTTCTTCATCGGTTTGATATAAAATCTATTCTAACGAATTTAAGCAGATAAGCGAATAGCCCCCCTGTGTTTAAGATTAATTGTGTTATACTTTCATTTGTATAACATCACATCAGATTAGGATGATTTTTCACATGACCGATTTAACCCACCTGACGATTACAGAAGCCCTCGCCAAAATGGATGCTGGGGAAATTACCTCTGTTCAACTCACGCAAGCCTATCTGAATAAAATTAATCAACTTGACCCACAAATTAGAGCCTATTTGACTGTCTCATCTGATATTGCATTGGAACAAGCCGAGAGTGCAGATGCCCTCCGCGCACAAGGTGTCAAAAAACCCTTATTGGGGATTCCAATGGGGATTAAAGATGTGTTATCCACAAAAGGGATTCAAACCACCTGTGGCTCAAAAATCCTTGCGGGATACATCCCTGTTTTTGATGCGACCTGTGTTGCTCGGTTGTATGATGCTGGTATGGTTATTTTGGGCAAATTGAATATGGATGAATTTGCGATGGGGTCATCCACCGAAAATTCAGGGTATTTTATCACCCGTAATCCATGGGATTTGGAACGTGTCCCCGGTGGGAGCAGTGGTGGTAGTGGTGCGGCAGTTGCTTCATTTATGGCGAGCGCGGCACTTGGTACAGACACAGGCGGGAGTATTAGCCTACCCGGTGC
>CALDGT010000877.1 GCA_937942935.1 uncultured Chloroflexota bacterium
TGTGCCAATTTGAATTGAGATAATACTGTCTTCTGAGAGAGACACCTTATTTTGGGAATATAAAATTGGCGTGTTACGATTTTCAAGGATTAACTCATCATACATGACGCGCAATTGCCACCCCTGCGGAAATTGTGAAATCGCACCATTTTCGCCTATCATCCCAATTTGAATGGCATGGGCAATATGGTCATAGGTCACATTAGGGATATTGAGGAGATGTGTGAATAATTTGCGTTGATATGCAACATGCCATCCACGAAATAAATTGCGCGGGATATAAAATGTCTCTCTATCTTGCTTAATATGAGGCAAAATAGTCTGGGAAAAACTATGATTTAATGCGTCCTGCTCATTGGCATAAATATCGGCAAAATGGGTCAATGCCGATGATACTTGTGGATTCAGATGCGCTAACATCGGTATAATGTGATGCCGAATCGCATTACGGGTGATGAGAGTATTATCATTAGACGGGTCGTAGACAGGGGTTAATCCATTTTCATGGCAATAATTTTCTAATTCTTTACGAGATGTCGTGAGCAATGGACGCACCAACCGCAATTCAGGATGATAAGGTAAATTTGTCACCATTAGCATCCCCATTGCACCTGCTCCCCCTGCCCCACGAATCAGATGAAATAAAATCGTCTCGGCTTGGTCATCTTGATGATGCGCCGTAACAATTGTCTTTGCGCCGATTTTTTTGGCAACATCTGCAAAAAAATGATAACGAGCTTTGCGGGCGGCTTCTTCTAGGGTTAATTTTTCTGTGGTTTGTAATGCTAAAACATCTGCCCGCCCAATCGTGCAAGGGATATTAAGAGATTGTGCAAACTGCGAAACAAACAAAACTTCTTGTTCTGCCTCTGGTCGTAATCCATGATTTAGCGTTGCAATGTGAATTTGAATTTGCAGTTTTGGGGATAAATCCGCTAAGATATGAGCGAGTGCCAATGAATCTGTACCACCAGACACCCCAATCAGGATAATTTCCTGTGGGGAGAATAGCTGGTAATGGCGTATAAGGGCTGTCAGTTTTTGATACATAAAATGAGTTATTTCTTTCATTTGTGATGATATGATATAATCCTCAACTGACCTGCAAGGCGAACTCATGCCGTTAGGAGCAGTGTGTGTTAAGTCCATTCGATTATTTTTTTGGCTTATTCTCCCTAGATATAGGGATTGATTTAGGAACAGCAAATACATTGGTGAGTGTACGCGGAAAAGGTATCGTCATCAATGAACCATCATTTGTCGCAACAGAACGCAAGACGGGAATCCCCCGTGAAGTTGGTGCGCGTGCAAAAGAGATGTGGAGCAAGAATCCTAAAGAAATTATCATTGTGCGCCCCTTGCGTGATGGTGTCATCAGCGACCCAGATATTACTTCTGCGATGCTCACCCACCTCATCCGCAAGGCACATGAACATACATGGGTGCCTGTGCCACGCCCGCGTGTCGTCATCGGAATTCCAAGCGGTGTCACCGAAGTCGAAAAACGGGCTGTGTATGATGCCGCTTATAATGCGGGGGCGCGGGTAGTTTATCTTGTTGAAGAGCCAGTCGCCGCCGCTATTGGTGCTGGTTTGCCTGTCACCGAAACACGCGGAAGCATGATTATTGATATTGGTGGTGGCACAACCGAAATCGCCATTTTTTCGCTTGGTGGCATTGTCATCAGCCGTTCTATCCGCGTTGCGGGTGATGAAATGGATGAAGATATTGTACAACACATGCGAAAAAAGCATAACCTCCTCATCGGAGAACCAACTGCGGAACGGGTTAAAATGGATATCGGCTCTGCCTATCCCCTGCCCCAAGAACGCACAACAGGCGTGAGTGGTCGCAATTTGGTAACAGGTTTACCCAATAAAGTCGAAGTTAGTTCTGTCGAAATCCGCGAGGCGATTGCTGGGTCGGTGAATATTATCATTGATACAGTCAAAGATGCCTTAGATGATACCCCGCCAGAATTGGTTGCCGATTTAATGGAAAGCGGGATTTGCTTGGCAGGTGGCGGGAGTTTACTCAAGGGACTCGCCTCGCGTTTGTCTGATGAACTCAATATCCGTGTTTGGTTAGCAGAAGACCCTATGACCGCCGTTGCCAGAGGGGCAAGCCGTATTTTGGAGGATTACAACAATCTGCGTCGCTTATTGGTTGGTATTGAACGTGGTAGCACATGGCATTAATGAGTAGGATGCTATTGTGAGACGTGG
>CALDGT010000878.1 GCA_937942935.1 uncultured Chloroflexota bacterium
CCCTGCGTCCGATGTCTATACCCTGTTGTGCGGACGATGTTGGGAATCCGCACAATCTTGGTAGGGTGGGACTAGGGCGTGTGCGCCCGTATGTCCCACCGAAATTTCTAATCATAATGAACCCAATTGCTATAACGGAATTGCCCGATGGTTAATATCACGATGATGACCGCCAAAACCCAACTCATAGCAGACCCTTCGCCGATATTGGCTTGTTCAAATGTCCGTTGGTACAGATAAAATGCCGCCGACATCACGCTGGTCTGGGTATCGTTGTTGCGGAGTATATAGACCGCATCGAATGTTTGTAATGCGCCAATCATGCCGATGACCACGTTATAAAACATCGCAGGCGAAATCATGGGCAGGGTTATCTTAAAGAAGCGTTGCATCCGATTCGCGCCGTCCACCTCTGCCGCCTCATACAACGACTTGGGGACACCTTTTAAGGCGGCGAGGAAGATGAGCATCCCAGAACCCGCGCTCCACATATTGATTAAAATGAGCGATGGTTTTACCCACAAGTCATTGGTCAACCATTTGGGGTCTTTGTTTTCATCGGGCAGGGCATCGGTGGCATCGTTGAACCGCGCAAAATGGAAATTGGCTTTTCCGGTCTCTTGGGCGATTGTCTCGTAGGCTTGAAAATACCGCACACCATCTATCGCAGAACTGACCGCCACCAACCCAAACAACACGCATGAGCCGATGAGGATGTACTTGCGAATTTTATCATTTTTCAATAACACCGCGCCCAATAAAATGCCCATGAGGATGAAGAACAACCACGCCGCGTCCATATATTCGCCGATATATCCTTCTTCAAGATAATCGAGGTCTGTCGGTTGGGTGATGGCACTTTGGAAGGTGGCATATTTGAGCAAGACGTTGGCTTTGCCATCGAGCAATTGATTCGGCGCGAGCCGTACCACGATGATACCCACCAACACCACCGCAAAGAGGGCAAAAATACGGCGGTCTAATTTTTTGACCAGTGTCAACACCACAGGGAGCGCGGTGAAACCAATCGCCGTCAAATATCCGAGCTTGGGGTCGGCTACGCCTTCTGGGGCAGGGGTGATGAGTGTGAAGAAAAATCCGAGCGCCAGCAAGCCAATCCCCGCCACCTGCCATAACACGGCGCGGAGGGTCTGACCTTTGAGTGTGTTGACATACCAACCGAGCAACACCATTAATCCCCACACGAATGTCCACGAGATGTCTATCGGCTCAGAGATTAAGCCAACCGCCACCAATAACCCGCCGACCAAAAAGCCGAGAATTTCGATGACTCGTTGGGCGATTGCCCGCTTGTTATCACCCCAATCGCCACGCGCCAACGACAGCAATACCCAAAAGCCGATGAACGCGGGCAAGAAGAAGGTGAGCGGACCAGTGGGGTCGCCTTTGGTGATGCCGATGAAGAACCCATTAAAGCCTTCTACCAAAAAGATGAAGCCTTTGTATAGCCAATTGAATAAAAAGAAAGATTCCGATAGGCTATTGAGGGTGTTATTCACAAACCCGCCGTTGTCTGCGAGCATATAGCGCCACGCCAACAAAATGGCGGGACCGCCTGCGAGGATGACGGGTAGATAAAAGATGAGGCGGAATAAGCGCACGCCACGCACGGTTGTATTGAGGATGAGCGCCATGCCGAGCGCCGCCAACACTTGCAACGGCACGCCGATGATGGCGTAGTAGAGGCTGTTATACATGGCGCTGTTAAAATTGCGCCCGTCGCGCCCCTCTGCGAGGATGAGCATTCGATAGTTATCCAAATGCCAAGTTTCTTCTATCGGTCTGCCCAATTTATAATCGCTAAAGCTATAATATAAGGAAGCGAGCGAGGGACCCACCACAAAAATGATGAACCCAATAATCCACGGGCTGGCGAATAAAAATCCCCAGAAGATTTTGCGCGACTCTGCTTCACTCACGCGCAAAGAACGGGCGATGGTGCGGGCGATGGTCGCAAAAATAAAACTGCCTACCACGATGAATCCGATTGTCCCAAACGCCCAAAAAAGTGTTTCTAACTTTGGCTGGTCTAATAGCATAATGTGTTGCCTTTGATAAGATAGGGGGTGATGCTTCATGCCCCCATTCGCGCTTATAGTGGTGCTGAATGTTGAACCCCATCCCTAACCCCCCAAAAAAGGATTTTCTCCCCTGTCTCCATGAAATGGGGAAAGGGGCAGGGGGATGGAGGTGGTTTTAAGGTGCAAATTTTTTAAGATACAAAACAAAATCGCGTTTTCGCTAAACCAAAATGCCTATTTTGTGTGTGTTTTTATAAATAGGGTTTTCGCGCCGTTAGGATGGTGATGGTGGTGGGACATACGCCTGACGGCTAGTCCCACCCTACGATTGTATTGATTTGTTAACCTGTTATTTTGTTTGTAGGGTGGGACTAGAGGCTTTAGCCTCGTATGTCCCACCGTTTACATATTTTTAGGCGGTATGTCCCACCGTTTGCATATTTTTAGGCGGTATGTCCCACCGTTTTACAGAGAAATCTTATTCAAAATATCCGTTTTCTTCCAAGATGGCATCATATTCTTCTTTGAGATATGCCATGGTGTCTTCGAGGCTTTGTTGGTCGGTCAGGAACAGGGTGACTTGTTCGACAACCAATGGGCGGAGTTCTGCGCTGGCGCGAATATCAGAGAAGCTACGACCATATTCTTCTGCTAATCCGAGCATGGTATCCCACACAGGATTTTCACGCAGGGTTTCCCAAGCATCGGTACGAACTGGGGTGAATCCGACCACATTGCTGAGTGCAACGGCGTTTTCTTGGCTGGTGATGAACTTGAGGAAATCGGTGACGAGTGGCAATTTTTCATCTGGGACATATTGTGGCACAGACAACCAGTCAATGAAAACTTGCACGACTGGGCTACCATTTTCGCCAGCAGGATATGGGGCGATGGCGATATTTTCCCAAATGGGTTCGCTGGTTGGGGGCATATTCCACATGGGGAAGATACCACTCACAACGCGGTCAGAGGCAATCGGATAGCCTTCAAAGGGGGGCAAACCAGCGGTGTCTTCGGTTGGGAGGATGATACGACGGCGGTCATACATATATTGAAGGGCTTCGGCGGTGGCTTCGCTATCGAAGGCGCTGGTGCCATCTTCGTAATACAATTCACCACCCGCGCTCCAAATGTAGGCGATAAATTCTTGGGCATCGAACAAGCCTGCGCCAATATCCATAAAGCCCATTTGAACCATTGCGTTATCTTCTACGACGCTGTTGGCGGTCACAAAGGTGAGCGCATCGGCGAAGGTGAGGGGGATTTCGCTACCTTCGGCGAACAAGTCAGTGCGATAGAAAATGGGGCGTGGCGACATGAGCAAGGGCATACCCCGTAATGCGCCATCCCATGTGGCGGTTTCGAGCGCGGCGGGCAAAAAGGCGGCGAGGTCTTCTTCGGTGAAGAAGGAGCTAACATCTTTGAGCAAATCGCCATAAGTGGCGGCATATTCAGAGCCTAAATACACAATATCGGGACCACTACCGGTTGTAATCCAGCCTGCGACGGTGGCATCAAAATCGCCCCAACCGCCAGTGATGATTTCGAGTTCAACCCCGGGGTGAGATTCTTGGAAGGCGGGGAAGGCTTCGTTGCGGAACCATTCCAACGCACTATCGGGCAAACCAGTGATGTAAACTTGCAAGGTTTCTTGGGCGCGAACAGGATTCAACGCCATGACCATAAGAAGGACTAAAGCAATAGCTAAAATACGTTTCATTTTATTTTTACCTCTCTTTGTTGTTAGAGCGATTTAGTTAGTTACTTGAACTAACTTGCTTGTTTAATGGTAGTTTAACGCGCCTTAAGGCAATTGTCAAGGGATTGATGAAGGAATTATGAAGGAAATCTGAAAAAGGAATAATTTTTTGGGGGAGATGAGAAATATTTGGATGTGCGATGGGGTGGGGGGAAAATTTTCGCCCCCTTTCGTCATTACGTGGCAAAAGGGGGCAGGGGGAGATTAATTCGTCAAAATGACCGTCCCCGGCGCGGGAATCCACGCACAGGTCATGCCATCTACCGATTCGGTTGGCATTTCAACCGCATATCGTGGGGCATTGCGCCCGTCCATATAAAAATAGCGCCCAGACCCTTGCAAGCAAATTCTGGCATAATCTGGGAAGGTGTTGATTGTTTGCCCACCTTCTAAGCGATACACATCCACGCCCAAAATCACGCCCAACCCGATTAAATCGGCGGGGATTGCGCCAGAATAACTGACCACACCACCGTTTTTCATCAACACACGGCAATAGGTGTTATCTGGGGCATTCGCCACATCCACGCCATCGGTGCTATCGAGCGCACAGCCCAAGACGGCGGGGGTGGCGGAGGTTGATGGGGTGGATGTCGCTACACAAGTGAGGTTGCCAAGCGCGAAATTTTCGGTGTCGCCCGCGAGTTCGGTGACATTCACGCCTGTTTCGCTCACGGGTCCTGTGATGACGTGTGTGCCGATGCCCAAGCCTGTGGCGAGTGTGCCAGAACTGGCGGTGATTTGGAACGGTGTATCGCCATTGGCGATGGTGACATATAAATCTTTGCCAACACACACCGCACTAGCAGATAAGGTTGTGCTGGCGACACAATTAAAATCTCCGAGTGGGAAATTCTCTGTATCGCCACCGAGTTCGGTCACATTGACCTTAGTTTCGTTCAGTGGACCGTAGATAGTCACTAAGCCTGTGGTCGTGATACCGGTCATCAGTGTGCCAGAGGTGGCAGTGATTTGAAAATTGGGGTCGCCTGCGATGATATTCACTTCCAAATTATCCCCAACACAAGAAGCAGTCGCATCCAGCGCGATATTTGTGGCGGCGATTAATTCATGTGCGCCTGCATCACACGCGCTCCCTTGTGGGCGACTGGTACTCAAACGGTCATCCACAACGCTAC
>CALDGT010000879.1 GCA_937942935.1 uncultured Chloroflexota bacterium
CTCCAACAGGCACAAAAATTCAAAGAAATGATTGATGTCACCGGTGTAATTGTGAGCAAACTCGATAGTTCCGCAAAAGGCGGGATGGTTTTTTCGGTATTTAATGACCTCAATTTGCCTGTACATTATGTCGGGTTGGGCGAAGGCATCAACGACCTCGTATTATTTAACCCAGAAATATTCGTCAAAAGTCTATTCGATGAAAATTAAACCATGACCGAGACTATTACCAGTTTTCAAAACATACGCATCAAACAAGTTAAGCGTCTGCGTGATAAAAAATCCCGTTTGGAAGAAGGATTATTTGTCATTGATGACGGGCGCGATTTATCACGGGCGATGGAGTTGGGCTTTTTGCCAGAATATGCTCTCGCCTGTCCACAATTGCTTAAAGCCAGTGAGAAAAAACTGCTTTATGATAAATTTTATGAGAACCAAGTTTTCCATGTCACCCGAGAAATTATGGAGGGCGTCGGCTACCGAGAAAACCCATCGGGTATGGTGACAGTCATGAAAAGTATCCCACCTAAAAACAATGCCGATTTATCTAAAATTACCGATAATCGGATATTGGTACTCGTCAACTTGCAAAAACCGGGCAATATCGGCGCATTATTACGCACTGCCGATGCCACAGGATTTAAGCATATTTTTCTGGTAGATACCACACTCGACTTGTATAACCCCAATATCATCCGCAGTAGCACAGGCGCCTGTTTTTTGAAGAATATTTATGCCCTTTCATCTCAAGAGGCGCTAACTTTCCTCAAAAGTGGTGGCTATAACATCGTATCGGCGGTAGTGGATGGGGATAAATCGTTGTTTGAAGCCAATTTTAAGCAAAAAACGGCGGTTATATTAGGCACAGAAGATGACGGGCTTCCCCCATTTTGGATACAATCTGCAACCGAAAATGTCAAAATTCCGATGGTTGGGCAATTGTCAGATTCATTTAATGTATCGGTCTCTGGAGCAATTTTTATGATGGAAGCCTTACGTCAAAATCTTTTCTGACAATACAGAATGACTCTGTACTCATTCAAACAATAGCCAATTTCATTCTGTTCAATTCATCATCCAGAGGATAAAAATTACCCATGAGTCAAGCACTAATCAATCGCCTAAGCGTGATGCAAACCGAAGTCAATAACCTCATCGCTCGTTTAGATATTGATGGCAAAAATGCCCAAATCAATGCGTTAGAAGCAAAATCGGGGACGGCGGAATTTTGGAATGACCGCGAAAATGCCCAAAAAACCATGCAAGAAATCGCCAAAATCCGCGCCCAAATCACCCCTTGGCAAGCCCTTAGCAATCGCATTCATGATGCTTTAGAATTGGCAGAAGTGAGCGATGAGAATTTTATAGACGACCTCACCACCGAAGTGGATTCGATTGGCAAAGAAGTCGAAAAAATGGCGATTCAAGCCATGTTTTCGGGGATATACGATAACGAAAATGCCATTTTTGCCATTCATGCGGGCGCAGGCGGGACAGATTCTCAAGATTGGGCATTAATGCTAGAGCGCATGTATTTGCGTTGGGCAGAACAAAATGGGTATAAAGTGGATATTCTTGAACGAAGCGATGGTGAAGAAGCAGGCATAAAAAGTGTCATGATGAGTATTCAGGGACCCTATGCCTATGGTTATTTGCGGAGTGAGCAAGGCGTTCATCGGCTTGTGCGCCTAAGCCCATTCGATGCCGCCAACCGCCGTCATACATCCTTCGCCAAAGTCGAATTGTGGCCCGATATTCAGGGTGAAATCAATATCGAAATCAACGAAAAAGATTTGCGAATAGATACTTATCGGTCAAGTGGTGCGGGTGGTCAAAATGTGCAGAAAAATGATACGGCGGTGCGCCTCACCCACTTGCCAACAGGCTTAGTCGTCACCTGCCAAAATCAGCGCAGTCAGGGACAAAACCGTGAACGCGCCATGCAAATCTTAAAAGCACGCTTATTTGAGATGGAACGCCAAAAACAAGAATCGCAACTCGCTAACCTAAAAGGCGAGAATGTGAATGCGGAATGGGGCAACCAGATTCGGTCTTATGTCCTTCATCCCTATCAATTGGTCAAAGACCACCGCACCGATTACGAAATGGGCAACACCCAAGCCGTCTTAGACGGCAAATTGAACGATTTCATGGAGACCTATTTGCGCTATCAGATGGAGCGTGTAAATAGCTTTAATTAATTATCAAGAAAGGGAAGCACCATGAGCGATAATCCACAATTCGAGGCGGCAAAAAGCACATTTGCCCAATATCAAGACAAGCACACAGAACTCGCGTCACAGGTACGGCTCAATTCAATTAATGGCGAAGTACATGATTTGGCGACCAAAATCGCCACATTACCTGCCGAAATTGAAGAAATTCGCAAGCGTAATTATGTGTTTCGGTCTTATTTGGAACACAAAGCGCAAGTGATTGGTGAGCATTGGGAAGATATTCGTGGGCGTGTGAATCGGAGTATGGACAACGAAACAGCTTCGCTCCTGCGCCAATACGATGCCCTGACCCCATTTCTTGACCGTATCGGCAACCTCGAAAATTTGCCCCCCCGCTATATTGATGCGGTGAATGATTTTGTCGAAAAAGTGACCCAACTTGAGAGCAACATCACAGCCGCCTCGAATCGCATTACAGGGTTATATAGTACCCTCAATAATGATGTGGTAGAAACCTATAACCAACTCAACGAAATTCGCTGGATGTGCGATGAGCGTGATGAAGCGAGTTTTCCATTTTTGGCGGGCGAAAATATCTTTTTGGCGGCGCGTGCCGAATGGCGTTCATCTGGCAAAGGCAAAGACGACCCCGATGGCGTGCTATATTTGACCGACCAACGCCTCATCTTTGAACAAAAAGAGACCACAGGCAAAAAATTGGGCTTATTCGGTGGCAAACACACCCAAGAATTAGAATGGGAAATCCCCTTACATCAAATAGAGGGGTTAGAACACGAAAATAAAGGGTTTTTTGGTGGAAAAGATATTATTCATTTCACCTTGGGGAGTGGCGCACGGTATCCCAAAATCAGTGTCGAGGTAAAAGGCGCAACAACCAATAAATTCTGGATTGCCCAAATCCAACGGATGACGAAAGGCGAGACCAAAGATGAACGGGCGATTCCACCCGATGAAGAAACACTCAACACCATCCGTAATGCCCCAACAAAATGTCATGTATGCGGGGGAACATTGCCCATGCTCACCGCAGGACAAACCCAAATTGAATGTACTTATTGCGGGGCAATTATTCGGCTTTAATACCTAATCAGGGGCAACAATGCCCCTGATTTTTAGGTAGATGTTTAATCCCCAACAGCCGATTTCACCGCCTCATCACCCACAATCTGGTGCAAAACATCAAACCCTACTCGCAACACAAAATCAC
>CALDGT010000880.1 GCA_937942935.1 uncultured Chloroflexota bacterium
ATAGGCAAATTATAGATGGATGTGATGATGCTACGCAACATTATCCTCATCACATCAAAATTTTTAGATTTTATTCACCTAAAAGGATACCCGCAAAATGGAATTTACAATCCCCGCCCATGTTCAACAAATTACGAGTAAAGTTCGCCGTTTTATTGATGAAGAAGTGATTCCGCTAGAAGCCCACGCTTTTGATAACCCCCATACAGGACTACCCATCGAAATGCTTCATACTGTCCGCCAAAAAGCCAAGCAATGGGGGATATGGTGTCCGACCATGCCCGTTGAGTATGGCGGGTTGGGATTGAATGTACAAGAAATTATCCCTGTATTCGAGGCGGCTGGTCGTAGCTTATTGGGTCCCGCATCACTGAATGCCGCCGCACCCGATGAAGGCAATATGCACCTACTCAAAATGTATGCCAATGAAGAGCAAACAGAGCGTTATCTGAAGCCATTGGTTGCAGGCGAAGCCTTTTCGTGTTTTGGGATGACAGAACCCGCACCGGGTACAGGTAGCGACCCCAACATGATTCAGACAACGGCGGTAAAAGATGGGGATTATTGGGTGATTAATGGTCATAAGTGGTGGACAACAGGCGCGGGAATTGCTCGTTTTATCATCATCATGGCGCGGACAGACCCCGATACAAAATCAAAAAATGCCGCCACGCTCTTTTTAGCACCAATTGACGAAAAAGGAATTGAGCGTGTTAAAGCGATTCCGCACATGGGCGAACCCGATTTAGGTGGGCATTATGAAGTCAAATTCCACGATTTACGCCTGCATAAAAGTGCTATTTTGGGCGAGGTTGGGCAAGGGTTTGCGCTTGTCCAAGCCCGTTTGGGACCAGCACGCCTCACCCATTGTATGCGCTGGACGGGAATCGCCCAACGCGCCCTCGAAATTGCGACCGGATATGCCACAGAACGCGAAGCCTTTGGCAAAACACTCAGCGAACATCAAGCGATTCAATGGATGTTAGCCGATTCCGATACCGAATTACATATGGGACGGTTATTGATGAATCATGCCGCGTGGTTATTACTACAAGGCGACCATGCCCGCCGTGAGACATCAATGGCAAAAATTCATGTCGCCGAGACAGTGAACCGTGTATTAGACCGCGCGGTGCAAATTTGTGGTGGGTTGGGCATCTCGCGCTATATCCCCATCAGCACATGGTATGAAGCGGCGCGGGCATTTCGGATTTATGACGGCGCATCGGAGGTGCATCGTATGGTTGTGGCGCGTCAAGTTATCAAAAACTATGGCAAAGGTAGCAAAAAATAGCGATAATAAGGGTATGTTACGAATCATAGGGATATAGCAATTGGTATCCCCTATTATTGAAGGATGGTAATCATGGGTAAACGTTTATTTTTAGGTCTATCGAGTTTTATACTCGTCTTTTTGTTAGGAATGGCAACCTTGTCATTTGTAGCAGTTTCACCTGTTGAAGCACAAACATTTGGCACAGGTCCTTGGTCATCCACATTTTATAATCGTCCCGATTTTACCAACCCTGCCACCTGCACCACGGCGACCTCTTACACCATCCTCAATTTTTCGTGGGCGGGTGTTCCAACTCAAGCAGATGGCTCAACACCTGTCCCCTGCAACGTCCCGCCAGATGATTTTTCGGTGCAATTCACCTCAACCCAAGCGTTTACGGCTGGCACATATACTTTTACGATTACGGTAGATGATGCCGTCCGCTTAAATTTGAATGGCACACAGGTTATCCAAATTTTGACCGCAGGAACACAAAGTGTCCAAGTATCGCTACCCGGTGGCAATGTGTTGATGGATGTGTATTTTACCCATTTTACAGGGACAGCCGCCTTATCATTGACATGGACACTCGCTGGTTCTGTTGGGCTAACCAGTGTGCCAATCGGGACAGCCACCCCTGCGGGTCCAGTCGGTCCAATCGGTAATGTGGTCAATGTCGGCGGGTTATCGCTTCGTACAGGTCCTTATTTAGGTGCATCTCTCATCGGCGTGTTGCGTCCGGGGATTGCTTACCCTGTTTTGGCACAAAATACAGATGAAGGTGGTGGTTACACATGGTATCAAGTCCGCAATGGCGACCAAGTGGGTTGGGCAAGTGGGCGTTATTTGGTTGTCAGCAACGGCACACCGCCCTATGCGACCACCGTCTTTGAGCAAATAGATTTGTTGCCCGATACAGGTGTCACAGGTGAACCCAATGCGTATATGAACATCCGCCGTAGACCAAGCACACGCTCACAAATACTCGGCGAAGTCCCTTGGGGCGGGCGTGTGACCATTTTAGGTCAAACCCTGCGTGGTGGGGTCAGTTTTTGGATGCACATCCGTTATGAAGGCATCACAGGCTGGATTTACGCTCCGTATGTGAAAAATATTCGGGGCAATTTGGGCGCAGTCCCCATTCGCTAGACAAAATCATGTAGGGCGGGGTTACACCCGTCCTATTTTTTATAAGCAATCACCAGCACTTCAATATCCATCATCGGGGTTTCTAAGCCGATTTCTGCCCCAAATTGAGACGGAAATAACACCTCAATACGTTTATAGCCTGCATTTATAAAAATCTTTTTCGCGGTTTCTGTATTCCCAATCACACCCGGATAATCTCCAATCTGACTCTTAAAAAAACGTGCCGCCCCGCGAATCTGCTCTATCCCATCAAACCATGGCAAATAGCACACAAATGCCCCATCATCAGACATAACACCTGCGATATGTGATGCAACATCAGTTAATTCGGTGTGCGTAAAATACCCACCCGTAATATCCATCACATCGGGGCGAATATCGCCTAACACCTCTGATATAGGCGTCCTAGACAAATCGGCTTTATATGTTTCGATATTGGCAGGGATAATCACATCTTTGGCTTGGCGAAGGCGTGTTTTACGCTTCTGAATAACTTCTGGCGTATCAATTTCAATAACACGCACATCAGGGCATTCTTGTGCAATGAGGATAGTCACTGGCGAAAATCCGACACCAATTGTCGCAACAATGGGATTCTGCTTTTGTGGCAATGCGCGAATAATTCCAGCTTTGAGCATCGGAGACCGCGCCGCAATAAAACGATGAGCGCGGTTATCTGGCACCATATACATCATGGCTTGCGCCATAAATCGCCCACGGACAGAGCTGAGTGCCAATGTGAGAGGTGTAGGCGTGAGTTCTGCCCGCGCCCCCGATTGAAATTCAGACCCTTTTTGTTCTTGGGTATGCCCTAAAATGAAAGAATCTTGCTGAGAGACTGTTTTTAATAAGGTGGGAGTCATAGTATGATAATCCTTCGTTTACCATTTTCATAAGCGTACTCCCTAAATGAGATGAAATGGTTAAATGATATTTAAGGCATTGTGGCTTGCCAATTAAACGATTTGAGTGAGAATAAGAATAAAATTCGAGGATTAGCAGGTGATAATGATAATCAACATTCGATTCAACATAGTTGGGATAATGATAGCTGTCTTGGTGATATGGTTTGTGAGTGGATGTACCGCCACCACTGCCCAAATTATCCCAACAGAACGACCAACCATCACGCCAACATTCACCACAGAACCAACCGATACGCCCGAATTTATGGTGACGATGACCAATACCCCGCGCCCAACCCCACTCGGTGGGGCAACACCCACCCCGTTATTTGGACCAACGCGCACTCCCGCCCCAGATGCGCCCACTCCCACACGGTCAGCCAATCCCAATGCCCCACGTATTGAATTTTTTACATCCGATTCGGTAGCAGTTGCACCCGGAGAAGAAGTGACCTTGTTCTGGTCTATTCGGGGGGCAGATAGCGCCGTGATTTATCAACTCAGTCGGGCAGGAGAACGGGAACGACTATGGAATGTGGATACAGCAGGCAATTTGACCATCACCACACGCACCCGCGATAGAGGGCAAGTTCAATTCATTTTGAGCGCCAGCAATGGCACGCTCACCAGCGAACAAACCCTAAGTATTCCTCTCGCCTGCCCTGTGCAATGGTTTTTTGGTCCGCCACCAGAAGAATGCCCAGATGAGAATGCACAGGAAAGCCTCATCATTGAGCAACAATTCCAAAGTGGGCGCATGGTGTATATTGGCAATACCAATACGGTTTATGTGTTGTTCAATGATGGCGCAACACCCAAATGGTTGCAATTTGAAAATCTATACGACCCGAATATTCATCCAGAAAGCCAAGAAAATTTTGTGCCACCACCCAATTTATATCAGCCCATCGGCATTTTAGGTTACATCTGGCGTGGAAATGACACCGTGCGAAATCGGTTGCAATTGGCAACCAATGTCCAAATTAGCTTCGATGGCTTTGTCCAAACGGCGCTCACCTTCAACAACACCCCAAGCCTATATATTAGCAGTACCGATGCAACGGTGTTGCAATTATTAGGCAATGGGAGCGATTGGCAAATTATCACCGCGCCATGAGGTCATTTTAGGTGTAAAATAATGAGGGGCATGTGGATTTTTTCACTGCCCCCTTTTTTGTTGATAAAACCAACAACAGGATTATTTATGTTCAATGAACCTGCATCATCCTTTGATGATGAACTCATATTGGCGCGTAAGGTGCAACCACCCCCAAGCGAATCGCCACAAGATGACCCTCGTTATGAAACTATTCGCATCGCTGTTGCTGATGTGTTACAAATTGAGCAAGAAGTTTTTGCATTAGACAAAAACTTTGCACCCAACCGTTTGCAATTTGTCGCCATTTCACCAGATACCCGTTGGCTAATGTCATTTAAGGGGCAACTCATACTGCCATCAGAACACGCCTACGAAAAATTAGATGCGGTTTTTGCGCCGTATGGGTTAGTCGCGCTTTTTCGTCAGGAAAAGCAAAACGAATCATCTAATGAAACAGTACACATCATCCATGTATTACAAGGGCGGGCAACCCCACCACAAGGGGGCAATACCCTAAGCCTTGTTTTATTTATCCTCACTGTATTGAGTGTGTTATATGTTGGCACACTCATGGCAATTAATGAAATTGCCAGCGAAAATGTTATTTCGGCGACTATCATCTATAACAACATGCTCACCAATTTATGGCGAGGTGCGCCATACGCAGGGGCATTATTGCTCATTTTGGGGGCGCATGAATTAGGGCATTATTTCGCCTCGCGGTTTCATAAAACAGCCGCCTCATTGCCTTATTTTCTCCCCTTTCCCTTTGGGATATTTGGCACATTTGGCGCGGCAATTCGATTACGAGAACCCATGCGAAATCGCAAAGTTTTGCTCGATATTGGTGCGGCGGGACCACTCATGGGATTGGTATTCGCCATCCCAATTGTCATCATCGGATTAGCCACATCCAAAGTAGATGCGGTTTCATCGGGGATGATAGAAGGCAATTCTTTCATGTATGCGCTCGCCAAAGTATTGGTATTTGGTCACTTTTTGCCCGATGGACAACAAGATGTGTATGTCAATCAATTGGCATGGGCGGGATGGACAGGATTGCTCATCACAGGGTTAAATCTCATCCCTGTGGGACAACTCGATGGTGGGCATGTGCTATATTCGCTGATGGGGAAAAATAGCAACATCTTTTATTATCCTGTTGTGGGCGGGTTGTTGATTTTGAGCCTCACGATTGCTCAAGAACTGATGGTTTTTGCGAT
>CALDGT010000881.1 GCA_937942935.1 uncultured Chloroflexota bacterium
GGATGGACACTGTTGAGCTATGTTTCAAAAATCGTGGCGGTGGATTATGCCAATAAAACCATCACCGTCGAAAAATTATATGAACAAGGCAAACAAATTGTCACCAGCCAATTGCCCGCCGTCATCACTGTGATGAAAGGCATCAATGAACCCCGTTACCCATCCTTCATCGGGATTCGTAAAGCGGGTAAAGCCGTCATCCCCGTGTGGAGTTTGGGCGATTTGGGTGTATCTGCCCCCGCCAAAAAAGCCGAAACTGTGGCATTTATGAACCTCCCCGCCAAAGAAGTCCAAGTCGAGATGATTACAGGCACGCCAGAAGAACAAGCGGCGGCGCTGGTCGAAAAATTATTGGAGGCTAAGGTACTATAATGAGCATCTTTGTATTTGTAGAAACCTTCAATGGACAACCCGTGATGACTAGTTGGGAAGCACTTGGCGCGGGTAAAATGTTAGCCGAAAAACTCGGCACCGATGTGACCGCGTTGGTCTTTGGCGAAAATGCGTCTGCTGTTGCCAAACAAGCCGCCGAATTTGGCGCATCAAAAGTTGTGGTGGCGGATGATGCCTCACTCAAAGATTTCCGCGTTGAAGCATACGCCGCATTGCTCACCAAATTGGTAAAAGACCATTCCCCCAAAGTCGTGTTAGCCGTTGGGACAAATCGTGGGCGCGAATTGCTCGCCTGCTCTGCCGCCGATACCGATAGCGGGATGATTACAGAAGCGACAGAACTCGCAGTCGAAGGCACAACCGTCAAAGTGACCCGTCCTGTGTATGCAGGCAAACTGATTAGCCAAGCACAGAATATTGGCGATGGCACTCTGTTCCTCACCATTCGCGGACGCGCCTTCAAACCCAATGCCCAAAATGCGGGCGCATCGGCAGAAATGATTACTGCTTCTGCGGTGGTGGATGAAGGTGGGCTTGTCACCAAAGTGCAAGGCTTTGAAGCCGAAGTTGGCACAGTCAACCTCAACGATGCGGCAATTATCGTCTCTGGTGGGCGTGGTGTGGCAAATAATCCCAAAGATGCACCCGGTGGTGTCTCTGACCCTGCGGTCTGGAAAGCCCAAGATGCGTTTGAAAATGTGATTAAACCCCTCGCAGATGTGTTGGGTGGTGCTGTCGGCGCGAGTCGTGCGGCAGTAGATGCGGGTTATATCCCCTATGCACACCAAGTTGGTCAAACGGGTAAAGTTGTCGCGCCCGATTTGTATATCGCCGCCGCCATCAGTGGGGCAATCCAACACCAAGCGGGTATGCGGAATAGCAAGTTGATTGTCGCCATCAACAAAGACCCAGAAGCACCAATCTTCAAAATGGCTCGGTTTGGTCTGGTGGGTGATATTTTCCAAATCATCCCCGCATTGACCGCCGAATTCAAGAAAAAATTGGGCAAATAGTTCAGAAAAAAATCATAAGGGCGCAACACTGCGCCCTTTTTGTATCCCCATTATTCGTTATTTGGGACGCCCCATATCCGAATTGTACCATCATCGGCGCTAGAGGCGATAAACCGTCCATCTGGGCTAAATGCAACCGTTGTCAACCCATCGGTATGCCCGTTTAAGACACTCACCATCGTTTGTGCCTCTACATCCCATATTTCGATTGTGCCATCATCATGACCAGCAATAATCATGCGTCCATCGGGGCTATAGGCAATAGTTTGTATCGCTATCTCAACACCTTGTAAATCATATACTATCTCGCCTGTTTCAATATCCCAGACGTGTAATTTTCCATCAGTTGCGCCACCTGCTACCCGTAAACCATCAGGGCTATAAATAGCAATATGTATTGAATCTACATATCCCTTGAGGATATATTTGAATCCTAATGTTGCCAAATCCCAAATATAGTTATTTTCTGCCCCGCCCACCTCGACCGCGATAATCAATAAAGATTGTCCATCGGGGCTAACTGCAACAGAGGTTATGTTCCCTCGCTGGACTTCATTTAAGAATATCTGCCAGCTTATCCATTTGTTAGTATCAAACAAATGAACAATATCATAGCTACCAATCACAAGTGTTTGGCTATCGGGGCTAAATGCCAAACAACAGGCAGATATATCCATACTTTGCACTGCTTCGCCCATAGCCACATCGAAAACCCGCACCCCCAAATCCCCCCCACTCACCAACATATTCCCATCAGGGCTAAATATTAGGGATGCGATACTTTCTGTGGCTTCAAATTGTTTGAGAAGCGATTTTATAGTCGTATCCCAAAGGAAAATTGTAGAGCCAGACACACTCGCAATCGTATTTCCATTTGGGCTATAAGCAATGGTGTTCACTCGCGCCATATCATACCCTTGCAACGCATAAATTAATTCGCCTGTTTCAACATCCCAAACCCCGCCATCTCCAATCATCGTCAATTCAACGATTTGATTAGCATTTTCGGGCGTGATAATCGGGTTTTCTGGTAAGGATTCAGCATCTTGTGCATGAATACGAATATGCAATGCGACTATCAGGACTATTGATAACCAAGCAAATTTTTTCATCTGGATTATCCTTATCTCATATATTGCTCACATAATAGCATGAAATCAATCTACAATAAAAAAGCAGGGTGTGGCATTTATATCACACCCTGCTTCTTTTATAGCTGAGAGATAAACTGATTAATCCCCAGTAGCTTGTTTTTCTTCTTCGGCAACCACCACCGCTTCGTATTCGCCTGTTTCGATAGCTTTTGTATATTTGGCTTCGAGTTCTTGTTTGAATTGGTTGGTATACAAGTCATAATAATGACCTTTTTGACGAATCAATTCGGCATGTGAACCCATTTCACTGATGCGCCCATTTTCGATGACCAAAATGCGGTCAGCTTTGCGGATGGTACTCAGGCGGTGGGCAATCACAAAACTCGTGCGCCCTTCCATGATGGTATCCATCCCTTGTTGGATGAGGGCTTCTGTGAGTGTATCCACTGAACTGGTAGCTTCGTCCATAATAAAAAGTTCTGGGTCGGCAAGAATCGCCCGCGCCAAACTGAGCAATTGTTTTTGACCCACCGAGAGCAACACACCGCCCTCGCCCACTTGTTCATCATACCCTTTTTCGAGTGTGATGATGAAATCATGTGCGCCTGCGAGTTTTGCCGATGTTTCAATTTCCTCATCGGTTGCATTCAAGCGCCCATAGCGGATATTTTCGCGGATTGTCCCACTGAATAAGTGTGGGGTTTGCAATACCATCCCGATACGCGAATGAATGGCATGAAGGGGCATATCCAAATAATCTTGACCATTAATCAAGATGCGCCCACCACGCGGTTCATAAAACCGACACATCAAATTGACAATCGTGCTTTTACCATGACCTGTCGGACCAACCAACGCAATCGTTTCACCTGCGCGGACAGTGAGGTTAAAGTCTTTTAGCACGGGTTTGTCGGCTTCATAGTAAAATTCGACATTCTCAAACTTAATTTCACCGCGCAAAGTACCGGGGTCTTTGGCATGAGGTCTGTCTACAATATCGGCTGGGGTATCGAGCAGGGCAAATACCCGTTCCGCCGAGGCGATGGCTTGTTGCATTTGAGCATACACCCGCGCCATATCTTGGACGGGCCACATCATAAAGACGATATACGCCACAAATGCCTGAATTGCGCCGATACTCATGGCATTGGGGACTTGTAACCCACCAATCCAGATGACCGAAATCACTGCCACCGCGCTAATCATTTGCACCGCAGGCAGAAATAATGCCGAAAGCCACGCCGCTTTGAACGCCGAGCGATACATGCCACCTGTCAATTCATTAAATTCTTCCAGATTTTTCTCTTCACGGCGCACCGCTTTTACCACACGCACACCCGTGATGTTTTCGTTCAACGCGCCTGTGATTTTGGAGTTCATCTTACGCGAATCACGGAATTGCACCAAAATCCGAACCTGAAACCACATCGCAATGCGGATTAACACGGGCAAAACTGCCATCACCACAAGGGTAAGTTGCCAATTGATACTGAGCATGAATAACATGGCAGTGGTGATATTCACAATCGCCCATGTCACATCCAACATACCCCATGTCACGAGGTCAGAAATACGCGACGAATCAGATGTCACCCGCGACATCAACCAACCGACTGGTGTACGGTCAAAATAAGAGAATGACAAGGTTTGCATGTGCTGGAACATCTTTTTACGCATGTCGTATTGCACACGTTCACCCAATTGACCACACAGGATGATGAAGATATAAACCAACACTGCCAAGACAGCCATCCGCAAACCGTATTGGATAAATAAGCCGATGAGCGCCTCACGGTCTCCGCCGATGATACCCTTATCTATGATTTGCATACTGAGCAAATTGAATGAGGCTTCGATGATAGACACAATACTAATCGAGACCATAAAGCCCAATACCCAGCGCCAATACGGTTTGACTTGCGACAAAATCCGAATCACTGTTCCGCGATTGATTTTGGTAGTAAATTCCTGTTCTTCAAATTGCGCGTCATTAGACATTTGCTAATTCCTTTTCCAGTTCATCTTCAATGCGTGCTTGCATTTCGTATGTGCGCTGATAAATGCCCGGTTGATTGATTAATTCTTCATGTGTGCCAACTTGGACAATGCGCCCTTTATCCAGCACCAAAATTTTATCGGCGTGCATGACGGTGGTAATGCGATGGGCAATGATAAAGGTTGTGCGTTGGTCGTTCATCTCACGCAGAGCATTGCGAATGTGCGCTTCTGTCTCGGTATCTACTGCCGATGTCGCATCATCTAAGATGAGCAAACTCGGATTCTTGAGCAAAATCCGCGCCAATGCCACCCGTTGTTTTTGACCACCAGAAAGGGTCACACCACGTTCACCGACCAATGTCTTATATCCTTCCGGAAAAGACATGATTGAGTCGTGAATCGCCGCCGCTTTTGCCACTGCAATCACTTCTTCATCACTCACTTGGCGGTCTACGCCGAGGGTGATATTTTCGCGGATAGTGCGCGAGAATAAGAAGGCTTCTTGTTGCACCACACCAATATTTTTGCGTAAAAAGCTCTTGGGGAATTGTTTGAGTTCAATTCCATCCAGCAAAATACGTCCACTGGTGTATTCATAAAACCGTCCGAGCAAGGTGACTAAGGTTGTCTTGCCAGACCCTGTAGACCCAAGCAAAGCGATTGTCTCGCCCGGTTTGCAAGTGAAATTGATGTTATGCAATACGGGTTCATCTTTGTTATATTCAAATGTCATATTTTCAAAGACGACCTCACCACGAATTTCGGTGACAGGTGAAGCCACATTTTCGCCTAATTCTTCGCGGTCTTCGCGGATAATTTCGGAAAGTCGGTCATACGATACCAAACCTTGCGAAATAGCAACAACCAAACGACCTAATTGGCGCATGGGGTTAATCAGCGCCCCAATCATGCCCGCATACGAGACATAATCGCCAACAGTTAGCACACCATCGCTGGCTAAAATGGCGGCAATCGTCAACCCTGTGATGAGTTGCGCCCCGACAATAATATCGGTGAGGGGCCAATACATCGCGTGCAAACGGAGCAATTGCTTGCCACTGGTATACCGTGCGACATTCGTCTTTTCAAATTTATTTTCTTCATATTCTTGCCGAGCAAAGGCTTTTACCACACGAACACCACTCAAATTTTCTTGGAGTGTGGTCGAAAGTGCCGCCTCTTTATCTTGAAATTCTTCATATTTCTTCGATATTCTGCGGAAGAAATAAATAGAGATAAGCGCCAAGAGTGGCAAAATGAAGATAGACAAAATTGCCAATTGAAAATTGAGTGTCATGATGGCAACTAAGTTCACCAAAAACAAAATCGCAATACGACCCAACTCGACCAATTCTTCGGAATAGAAACGACGCACCGCATCTACATCGGATGTAGCCCGTTGCAATAATTCGCCTGTTTGCATACGGTCATGATAACTAAAGGTTAGGCGTTGGATATGGTCATAAACATAATTTTTGATGCGCCATACCACATTTTCGGCGGTATATGCCGCCCAACGTCCCCGCAAAAAGTTAAATAAGCCTTCTGTCAGCGCCAAGAAAAGATAACCAAGCGCAACCAGTGGAATGAGGGATGCCAAATCTGGGCGAATAAAGGTAAAACTAGGTGCGCCCAAACCACCTAATGCGCTCATATCGGCAAATTGTGGGAGTGGCTTGAGTAAATCATCTACAAACCAGCCGATGAGCAAAAACCCACCAGCCCGACCCATCGCCGCCAACACTAAACTGAGAATCGCGCCGACATAAAACCATTGATAACCAGACATCATCTTTAATAGACCGACCACCCGTGACTTAGACGTGGTGACAGCATACTTAAAATCGTACATGGGGATAGTTGTTGTTGGTGTTGTCAAGATGACTTGACCTCCTAAACCATAGGTAGAACAAAATTATAGCTTTCTCAGTATATCACAGTTCATGATTTATTGTAAAGGTCTTTAAGGGGTCAAAAGACATCAAATTTGGCAATAACGGCTAAAAAAGGGTTATTGATTGAATTTTTTACAATCGTTTAACACCCTCTAAATAGAGGTAACTAACGACTATGTTGCATCAAAATTAAAATCAGAGTATGATGAATTTTAATTCATCTAAAACAGGTGTGATTTATAGGAATATCAACATGGCTATTGATTTTGAGTGGCATATTCAAGGGCAAGTCATCCTCGCAAAAATTTCTGGGGTGACCGATGGAGAAGATTTACGCAAAGGTCAAAGCATTGTAGAACCATGGATGGATGCTTCTTCTGCGGGGATAGTGCATATCATTTTTGATTGTTGGCAACTCAAGCGCATTGCTTTTAGTGTGAGCCAAGAATTAAACACACTCAAATATTTACGTCATGCCAAAATGGGCGCATTTGTCGTTGTCGGATTACCCACAACCCAACGGGCTATCGCTAATTTGATGGGCGGGATGATTACCCGCATGACCCGCGCCAAATTTAGCACTGCGAAAGATATGGAGATGGCGATGGCGACCATTCGCAAACTTGATGCGTCTGTGCCAAATAGTATCCCCACAGCAAATAAACCCGTTACAGAATCAACCCGCCCCACCCCATAAGCTATAATTCTTCTAAATGCGATTCCACCCACGCTTGATAAACACGGCGCAAGCGTTGGGTGTATTGCCCGACTAATCCATCACCCACGACATGCTCATCAATTGTCACAACAGGGATAATCCCTCTGCTACTGCTGGTGATAAAGGCTTCTTGGATTGTCGCTAAATCATCTATCCGAATAGGAATCAATTGAATAGGCAAAATAGCAGGCGCAACATCATAAACGATTTGACGGGCGATACCGCCTAATACCCCTTCACCTGCTGTATAAAGGGTATTATCTTTTATGGCATAAAAATTACTGCTTGTGCCTTCTAAAATTGCCCCATCTTCATTGAGGAGCAATGTCTCATAGACATCTGTTTTTCTCACACCATCACGCTGGTGCATCCACTCAGCAGATTTCACCAACGGATTTGTGCGGGCGCTATTTGGCGCAGTGACACAGATAATCCCTTTTTCTATCACATTGGCAGGCTGTGGGATAAACGGTTCTAGGGTGATGATGAATACATCTGGCGCATCTGCCCCAACTAGCACCCGAAAACGCACATCCCCAAAACCACTGTCTAAAATCATTTGGCGCAAAGATTGGCGCAATCTATCTCGATTTAACACAATCGGAATATTTGCCAATTTTGCCGAATTTTCCATACGGTCTAAATGAGCATCGAATTTGAGGACTTTGGTTTGTTGATAGGTGTTTGTGACCGTATAAATACCCTTTTGGGGTTCATATTGAATGGCATCTGCCAAAGAATTGGCGATATAATCTACAGGGGATAACCCATTAGGCGTTAATTGGCGAATATAAGTCGGCATAGATTACATATCCTTTAGGGGGTTATCCAAAAACGTTTATACAATTCCCATTCGGTATCGGTCATATCCCACAGAGCATATAAGGCGACCCCATTAATCGCGCTCGCAGAATCTCCTGCACGCGCCAACCCAATTTTGATGCCATTCACAGCCGTTTCGATATTTTCTACACGGTCATCATGAGCAGTTGGGGCGGTACGATAGGCGGGCAAGCCGATTAATACTTGTGTGTTAATATCTAGTTCCTGAATGACCGTAGCATACGTCTCGACCTGATACGCCATCCAATTCTGATAATCGGATGGGGTTCTAAGATAGCTGTTATAAGTCAAGACGACCAATTGGTCAACACGAAGCAATGCCACGCGCTTTTTATA